>CALFYB010000098.1 GCA_937952995.1 uncultured Caulobacteraceae bacterium | reverse complement strand
CTCGGTCCCGATGCGCCATTCGTCCTTGGGCTTGTTGCCCGAGGCCAGAAGTTCAGCCAACTGATCGAAGTTTTCGATGGGCCCGCCACCGGATTGGGGAATCGACATCAGGCAGGCCCTTTCAAAGCGGCACATTCGCAAGCGACACAGGTGTCGCGCCCTGCAGCCCAAGTCAAGGGCGGCGGTTGCAGGTTGTGCATTCGCGCCGGCGGCGAATCAGGGTTCCATCTTGGCCAGATCGTGAATCGACGACTCTGGAGTCCTCGCTTCGACAAAATGGACACAACATTCCTGGTTTTCCCCTTTTTTAGATGAGAGCTAAACATAGTGGAAAACCACAACTTATGGAACTTAATCGCGGTCTGACCCCTATATGTAGTAGGAACTGTAGACCAAAACTCGAGGGTTTAAAGGAGGCTGTGCGGCGTGTCGGGGCTAAAAGCTATTTAAACGTTCTTAACAAGTTATTTAGCAGGCACCCAGAGCGTGGTTCCAGGCTCAAGATCGGTTGAAGCCAGAGCGTTGGCTGAAACGATCTGATCCACGACGGAAGAGAGATCAGATCGGTCGCCCGTATTTATTGCTGAAGCGATCGACCAGATGGTCTCGCCACTAGTCACAACAACTTGCATATAACCAGCAGTGCCGGTCTTAATAACTTCAGATGAAGCAACACCGTGGTCGCTCATGGATGCGCTAAAACCAGCGCCAATTACTATCAATAGCGATGCGCCAACAAGTGTTCTTGCTAGCTTGCGTCTTCTCTTGTTGCTCATTTACTTCTCCTACTTAACCTTGTCTCTAAGAACCGAGGGGATTCGGTTATTCGAACAAGTGTTCTAAAAGGAACTATAGGTCAACCCACTGACACTTGCAAGTTATTTCCGAACAAATGTTCGCTTTTTTTCGAAATCTGGTTTATGCTTGGGGCATGAGTAAAAAGAAGGTAAGTGAGCTTCCAGACGGTCCTGCCATCGAGCATGGCCTAACCCCCCGTCAGGCCAAGATCCTCGACGCCATTCGCACCGCAATTGAGACCAACGGCTATCCCCCAACAATGCGCGAGATCGGCCAAGCTGCCGGCCTAGCCTCCCCAGCCTCAGTTTCATATCAATTAGAGACCCTGGTTGAAAAAGGATTTATCCGCCGCGATGCCACAAAGGGTCGCGCCCTTGAAATCACTTATCCAAGTGAGGGCGAGGCAATAACGCCAGAGAAGACCCGCAATGTGCCGCTCCTAGGTTCGATTGCTGCTGGTTCTCCAATCCTGGCCGAACAGAGCTTTGATGAAGTCTTCCCGCTTCCAGAATCATTCGTTGGCAAGGGCGATGTTTATATGCTCAAAGTCAAAGGCGATTCCATGATCGATGCCGCAATCTGCGATGGCGATTATGTTGTTATTCGCGCTCAGAAAGATGCGAATAAGGG
>CALFYB010000097.1 GCA_937952995.1 uncultured Caulobacteraceae bacterium | reverse complement strand
CTGGCCCGCGAAACCGCCCGCAGCTTGCAGCCGGGCGAGGCGGTGGTCTCGGTCTATGCCCGGGGGCGGGACTATCACAAGGTCTTGCGCAGCCGTTTGCAAAAACTGCAAGAACGCATCGCCCAGGCCATTGGCCCGTTTGGCCACCGCGTCTTCACCGACTCGGCCCCGGTGCTGGAGGCCGAGCTGGCCACGCGCAGTGGTCTGGGCTGGCGCGGCAAACACACCTTGGTCCTCTCACGCGATGCAGGCTCGATGTTTTTTCTGGGTGAGCTGTTCATAGACTTTGCATTGCCCGAAACACCTGCGGCCAGCGCCCACTGCGGCCAATGCACCGCCTGCATGGACCTGTGCCCGACCCAGGCCATCGTGGGGCCCTACAAGCTGGACGCCCGGCGTTGCATTTCGTATTTGACGATCGAACATGCGGGGCCGATCGATGAAGCGCTGCGCCCCTTGATCGGCAACCGCATCTATGGCTGCGACGATTGCCTCGCCGTCTGCCCGTGGAACAAGTTCGCCCAAGCCGGGCACGAGATGGCTCTAGCCGCCCGCCCGGCCCTGCAAGGCCCCGCCCTCGCCGACCTCGCCCGCCTCGACGACGCCGCCTTCCGCACCCTCTTCACCAAGAGCCCGGTCAAACGCATCGGCCGCGACCGCTTCGTTCGCAACGTCCTCTACGCCATCGGCAATAGCGCCGACCCGGCCCTGCACGCCGTCGCCCAATCCCTCTGCGCTGACCCTGACCCCACGGTCGCCGATGCCGCGAGGTGGGCCGTCGGGCGGCTGGGTTAAGCTGTCTCGATCTCCAACAGCGCAGATGCGGGGATACCCCATTCTTTGACGAGGGTGCGGATCTGTTCGAGGGTTAGGGCGCGGCGACCGGAAAGGATTTCGGACGCGCGGGAGCGGGAGCCGAGCAGGCGGGCCAGATCGGTTTGGGTCCGATCATTTTGCTCCATGCAGAATTTCAGCACCTCCAGACCGCTGACCTTTGGAATGGCAAAATGCCGGTCTTCATAGGCACCGACCAAAGCGACCAAGGCATCGCGCTTGTCGCCGTCTGGACTGCCCGGCTCTGCCTGCCATAGAGTGTCAATGTCCCGAAGGGCGGCGGTTAGGTCGTCGTCATTGCGGATGACATGAACATTCATAGGTCTCTCCTAAAACTGCGAAACCGTCAGGGCGTCGACGCGGTCATAGTCCTGATGCGTGCCAATGAACTTTACAAAGGCGATCTGGTATCGAAAATCAAAGGCCACGATCAGCCGAAAGGTCCCGCCGCCGATGGCGAACCGGACCCTGTCAGCATTCAAAACCTTTGCCCCAGAGAACGACGCCGAAAGCCCAGACATACTTTGCCAGTCCCCCGCCTCAATGGCATTGGCCCACCGGTAGAGGGCCGGTTTCGCCGAGGGATGGCGTTCTGCAAAGCCCACCAAGGTCCGTCTGGCGATGATCCTCATTTCCAGCCCTTAGCATGTTCCCAAATTGGGATCAAATACTTGTTTCCAAAATGGGAACAGATGTCGGCGGTCTAATCCGGCACGCCGGTGTCAAGTTCCTTCAACCAGACATCCGCTTTCGCATCCGACGGCATGCGCCAGTCGCCGCGGGGGGAGAGGGAGCCGCCGGAGCTGATTTTGGGGCCGTTGGGGACGGCGGAGCGTTTGAACTGGTTGGCGAAGAAGCGTTTGAGGAACAGGGCCATCCAGCGCTTGATCGTCGGCAGGTTATAGGCCATGCGCTGATTGTCCGGCGTATCGGTCGGCCAGCCGCCCTTTGCCGCATCATGCCAAGCGTTCCAGGACAGATAGGCGATCTTGGACGGCTTGAAGCCATAGCGGGTCAGATAGAACAGGTTGAAGTCCTGCAGCGCATAGGGGCCGACAAAGCTCTCGGTCGACTGGACCTTGCCATCGGCACCGGCAGGCACCAGCTCTGGCGAGATTTCGGTGGCCAAGATGGCGCGCAGGAGGGCGGCGGTCTCTGGGCTGAAATCACCCGAGGCGGCGGCAAAGCGGATCAGGTGCTGGATCAGGGTCTTGGACACCCCGGCATTGGGATTGTAGTGCGACATGTGATCGCCAACCCCATAGGTGCACCAGCCCAGCCCCATTTCGGACAGGTCGCCCGTGCCCACCACCAGCGCGCTCTGCTGGTTGGCCAGGCGGAACAGATAGTCGGTGCGCAGGCCCGCCTGCACGTTCTCGAACGTCACATCATAGACCGGCTCGCCGCCTGCAAAGGGGTGGCCGAGGTCCGCCAGCATCTGGCGCGCGGCGGGGCGGATGTCGAGCTCGTGCGAGGTGACGCCCAACGCCTCCATCAGCGCTAGGGCGTTGGACTTGGTGCCGTCCGAGGTGGCGAAGCCGGGCAAGGTATAGGCCAGCACGTGGCTGCGCGGCAGGCCCAGCCGCTCCATTGCCTTGACCGCGACGATCAGGGCCTGGGTCGAGTCCAGTCCGCCCGATACGCCGATAACCAGATGGCGAAGACCCGTGGCCTTGAGGCGTGTGGCGAGGCCCTGAACCTGAATATTCCAAGCCTCGTAACAGTTTTCGCTCAGCTTGGCCGGGTCAGAGGGCACATAGGGGAAGCGCTCGACCTTGCGCATCAGCGGTAGGGGACCGGTGGGGGCCTCAAACTCAAACTCGACAAGATCAAAGCCGGGATGATCGCGCCGGGCTCGCTGGGCCGCATCGTTCCACGTTCCCGCGCGCAGACGCTCTTGGCGAATCCGGCCCAGATCGATGTCGGCGAGGGTTAGGGTCGGCTCGAGGGCAAAGCGCTCGGACTCGGCCAAGACCTGACCCAGCTCGAACAGCGCGCCGTGGCCATCCCAGGCCAGATCGGTGGTGGATTCGCCCGGTCCCGCCGCCGAATAGGCATAGGCGCTTAGGCAGCGTTCGGACTGGGAGGCGCAGAGCAGGCGCCGGGTTTCAGCCTTGCCGATGGTGATGTTGCTGGCCGACAGGTTGAGCAGGATTTCTGCCCCGGCCATCGCCGCTTGGGTGCTCGGCGGCGTTGGGGTCCAGACATCTTCGCAGATCTCGATGTGAAAGCAGAAGGCGTTGCGGCCTGTGGCTTGGAACAGGAGGTCGGTGCCGAAGGGCACCTCTTCGCCCGCCACGGAGATGACTTCCGAGGCAATGTCCGCGCCCGGTGTGAACCAGCGCTGCTCGTAAAATTCGCGGTAGTTGGGCAGGAACGACTTGGGCACCGCGCCCAAGATCCGGCCATCATGGATGACGACGGCGCAGTTATAGAGCCCGCCTTGAAACCGCAGGGGCGCGCCAAGGACGCAGACGGGCGCAAGACCTGCGCTGGCCTCGGTCAGTCGGCCGATCTGTTGTTCGACGGCATCGAGCAGGGGCTCTTGCAGCAGCAGGTCATCAATGGCGTAGGCGCTGAGGCCAAGCTCTGGAAACAGTAGGATCGCCGCGCTCTGATCATGGCCCTGCTGCATCAGGGCCAAGGTCTGATCGGCGTTGAACACCACATCGGCGGGCCGTACCGCAGGCACGCAGACGCCTAGGCGCACGAAGTCGTGGCGATAGGGCGAGAAAAACTCTGTCGCGTCAGCCATGAATACCCCGTGCACGTCGAGCCAGCCTAGATCAGCCTTCATCTTAGAGCATGAGGCGCAAGGAGGCTATTGGCTTGGCGAAGGCCTTGTTTGAGCCGGTCTTCGTGTTAAGCCATGGCATCGTTCCTTAGGCTTTTCATGACCGCTTCCGCCCCCGTCATCAGCGTTGTGATTGTCGCCTTTGAAAGCGCGGCGACCCTTTCGCGATGTCTTGCGGCTTTGCGGGCCCAGACCTTTGGCGATTTTGAGGTGCTGTTGGTCGACAATGGGTCCAGCGACGGCGCAGCCCAGGCGGCGGCCAAGGCTGATCCTTCGATCCGCTTGATCGAAGCGGGCGGCAATATCGGCTTTGCGGCCGGAAATAATATGGCGGCTTCGCAGGCGAGGGGGCAATGGCTGGCCCTGCTCAACCCGGACGCCTATGCCGATCCTGACTGGCTAGAGCAACTGATCGCGGCGACCCAGCGTTGGCCGCAGATCCGCAGCTTTGCCTGCTTGCAAAAGGCGGCTGACCGTCCCGGTAAGGTCGACGGGGCCGGAGATGTCTTGACCTTGGCGGGGATCCCCTATCGCGGGGCCTATGGCCATGACCTGATAGCCTTGCCCGAAGGCGAGGTCTTTTCGGCGTGTGGCGCAGCGCATCTGATTGCGCGGGACCTATTCTTACAGGTCGGCGGCTTTGATGAGCGGTTCTTCTGTTACTGCGAGGATGTCGATCTGGGCTATCGCTTGCGCCTGATCGGTGAGGCAACGCTTTTTGTGCCGCAGGCGGTGGTCAGCCATGTCGGGTCGGCTGTGCTGGGCGCACGCTCTGATTTCGCCCTCTTCCATGGGGCGCGGAACCGGCTGTGGTTGCTGGTCAAGAACACGCCTTGGCCGCTGGTGCCGGTGGTGGCGCTGCTGCATCTGCCAGTTTTAGCGCTCCTGTTGATCATGCACGCTATGCGCGGCGAGGCGCGGCCGGTCTTGCGGGGCCTTCTCGCCGGTTTTGCGGGGCTGGGACCGATGTTGACCACCCGTCGGCCGATCCAAGCGGCGCGAACCGCGTCGGCCGGGACCATCCTGCGGGCCATGGCGATCAGTCCCCTGACCTTGGCGCGCCGCTCTGCCGTGATTAGGCCGACGCCCTAGCCGACGCGGTTGGGTGTGGTCCAAGACAGGGCCCCGTCGGTGACGAAGCGCCCGGTCATGCAGTCGCCGTGGCCGCCCTCCTCTAGGGTGCGAATGATCAGGGCGCGTTCTTCGGGAGGGGTGATGAACATGATGAACCCGCCGCCGCCCGCGCCGGACACCTTGCCTGCCAGCGCACCGGCCTGTTTGGCCGCTGCCAAAGCCGATTCGATCTGAGGGGTAGAGACGGCAGGCGATGTCGCCTTCTTGGCCTCCCATCCCCGGTCTAGGACGGTGGCAATGTCGGTAAGGTCGCCGTTGAGCAGGGCATCATGCATGGCCCCGGCTTCGCGCTTGAGATTATGCATCGCCTCCAGGGACGAGCCGCCGCGGGTCAGGGCCTCGGCTTGACGTTCAATCACCGTCGCAGACTCGCGCGAGGCCCCGGTGAACAGCAGGACGAGCGAGGCTTCGAGCTCATGCATCATCGCATCTGAGGCGGGCACATGCGTGACCTCAGCGTGATCATTAGCCCCAAAATTCATCAGATTGATGCCGCCAAAAGCTGCCGCATATTGGTCCTGGCGCCCGCCGCGCAGGCCAAGATCCTTACGCTCAATATCGAAGGCAAGGCGCGCGATCTCATAGGCTGTCAGGGATTGATCGTAATAGGCCAGCATCGCCTTGACCATCGCGACCACGAGTGCAGAGCTTGACCCTAGGCCTGATCCCATAGGGCTTTCAACATAGGTGGTCAGCTTCACCTGCGGCAACGCGCCGTCACCATAGAGTTTGGCCATACTGTTGATAACGCCGCGGTGGAGCCGAAGTCCGGTGCTGTCATCCAGCGTCTGACCGCCGCCCATCGTTGGGAGACGATCCACCGTCCCCAAGTCGGTCGCGCTTAACACGATCCCCGCACCGACCGAGGTTTCAATCGAGGCAAAGGCGTAACGGTCAATCGTGACATTGAGCACCGCGCCGCCATGTTGGTCGCAGAAGGGCGAAACATCGCTGCCACCACCTGCCAATCCCAATCGGAGCGGTGCTCGCGCACGAATCTTAGCCATGGGTCATGTCTCCCTAGGGGCACCGACAGGGCGTGAGCCGCCGAACTATTGCCATAAATATCAGATGATAAGATGACAACAGACGCTTATCACATGATCATATCTGATAGACGCAAGCGGCTATTCTTGATAGGTCGATCCTCGTTAATTGTTTGTTTGATATTGGACCTCCCTTTATGGCGATCTTGAAATTAGCGAGCGCGGCAGGCCGGGATATTGTTTCAGCTCTGAAAATGACCCCGAACGTTGCTATGCTGGCTTGGATCGACATGGAGGACCGTTACCGTCGGTCCGCGTTGGGCCCGTTGTGGATGGCCTTGACCTTGGGTGTGACCGCCGGGTCGCTTGGCTTTCTCTATTCGAAGATTTTGCGTCAACCGATCAACGAATATCTGCCTTTCATAACCGCTACGCTGTTCATCTGGCTGTTCTTTGTGAACGTCATCAATGAAGCTACAGCGGCGTTTGTGGCGGGTGGTCCGATGATTAAAAACTCCACTCAGCCTTTGTTTATTAACATTATGCGAGTGATCATCCGAAATGTGATAGTAAATATACATACCTTACCGGTATTGTTGTTTATTCTGATTTATTTTCATTTTATCGGCAAGGTGAACGTCCCCCTGTTTTTGTTCGGCTATGCCGTCATGGTCATTAACTTGATCTGGATTTCTATGATCATAGGGCTGCTGTCAGCGCGCTACAGGGACGTGCCCTATGTCGTGTCCTATGTGCTGCAGTTCTTCATGTTTGTGTCGCCGATCTTCTGGAACCCCACCATGCTAGAGAAGGGGGGCTGGTTCGTTGACTGGAACCCGATCTATCATTGGATTGCTGTGGTTCGGGATCCGATCCTGGGAGCGACCTCCACACCTGCTTCGCTCTGGTTTTGTATCGCCACGGCCGTTATTGGAATGGGCGTGGCCTTTGCCGCCTTCGCCGCCAATCGGGCCAAAGTCGCTTTCTGGGTTTAGGTATAATCATGTCGCGACAATCGAGTGCACCGGTTATTGAGCTGCGCGGTGTCGATCTCATCTACCGCGTTTTTACAACGTCGGAATCATCGCTTCGCGGGTCTGTGCTCAAGGCCTTGGTCGGCGGGCGTCTGGGCAAGGATGCGAGCGGCCATGTGGTCGTTCAGGCCCTGAACAATCTGAACATCACCATCTATGAAGGCGAGCGGGTCGCGCTCTATGGCCACAATGGATCGGGCAAGACCACGGCCTTACGGGTTGCGGCGGGCGTCTATGAGCCGACGCGCGGCGAGGTCTTCACGCGCGGCAATGTCTCGGCCATGCTGGACCTCAATGTGGGTCTTTCGCCCGATGCCAGCGGCCGATCCAACATCATGCTTTTGGGGCTGCATCGCGGCCTATCGCGCAAGCAGATCACGGCCCTGATTCCCGATATTGAGGAATTTTCCGAGCTTGGCATGTTCTTTGATATGCCGGTGAGGACCTATAGTTCTGGCATGCTGACCCGCTTAGGTTTTGCCTTTGCGACGGCCGTCGACCCCGACATCTTGATCTTGGATGAGTGGATCACGCCTGGCGACGCGGCGTTCCTCAATCGTGCCTCGGAGCGCATGTCCTCCCACGCTGGCAATGCCCGTGCGCTACTCTTGGCGTCGCACTCGGTGGAGATCATCAAGCGCGTCTGTACCCGCGTCATCGTCCTTGAGCGCGGCGTAATTGTTGAAGATGGCCCTCCACTTGAAGTGTTTGATCGTCTAGACTCTCAAAAATGAGAGCTAGGGACATCATTGCCGCGACTTTGGACCACGTTGATCACTTGGCTGCTGCCAAGACGACGCGGGCCCCAGCGGCAGTCTATAGGATGGCGCGGCGCGCCTTTGTCAGGCTAGATTACGCCTCTTGGTTCGAGCGGCAATTTGGGCATGGGATCAGCGATGATCGCGACGGTCTTGTCGGACTGTTGCTCGCCTACGGTTTGGCAGTTCATTCGCGTTTTCCTTATAAGCGCCTAGCCGTCCCAGCTCAAATGTCGATCCTTCCAGAGCGCTGGGTCGATCCCGCGCCTCATCCTAATCCTGAATTTTCACGCTATCTGATTGATCAGGGTCGTCTGGAAGACTTTTCCCCAGATCGCCAAGGCCAAGCGCCATTCACTCCCCCTTCCAGAGATTGTCAGTTTTTAGGCCTATATTGCGCGCCTGAGTCAGGTTCTCCCGACCTCACAGCCTTAAGCTTGGACATTGGGTCGGGCCGGTCTACGGCCTGCATCATTGCGCCTTTGGCCGTGATGCGTGAGGTCGAGCCATGGTTTGGGCCCGCAGAGTCAGGAACCGTGCTTCGGCGGCCCTTTGGCCCGGGAGCGGATCTTGAATTACTCTACTATTCGAACTGGTGAGCGAGATCATGGCTCCCAACTTTCGTCGTGCCGCCTACCGCCGGCTCAAACAGGTTGCCAGGAGGGTCCTGATGCTCGGTGGGCGTGAGATGAAGCCGCGGCAGCTGTTCTTCGAAAATGCGTCTGCTTGGCCAAAAGACATCGAAATTGTCGAGACCATCGAGGCTGCCAACAGCATTGTCCGGGTGACCCCTGATCCCTTTGATGTGTTCCCAAACCACATAGCCGGTTGGGGACAGGGTATGTATCCGTTCGCGTCCGAAACCTACCGGTCTCATCCCTTGCGTCTGTGGCGCGGTGATAATGTTCGCACCCTAGGGCGTCGCGGAGGCTTGCTATTTGACGATGGCACCTTTGATCGGTCTAGCACCCAGTGGGTATCTACCGACCTTCGAGCGCCGATCTTGGATTGGAACGGCGGTAATCTGTTGGTTTCCAGAGCGTCAGAGCGCGACATCACTGAGCCCTGTTTCTTGGGCTTTAACAGCGGGCACACCAACTATGCCCACTGGCTAACCGATAACCTGATCTATCTCTATGTCTACGTCACCAAGATGAAGCCGCTGGGTATAAAAATCGTCCTTCCCGATTCCCTGCTCGGATTTGCTAAGGAAACGGTTGAGATCATGGGCATCGAGGCCGCCGACATCATTGTCGCGGGCGATGAGGTTCTGGCCTTCGACGATCTGCATTTCATGGACACGATCTATTTTGGCGAAATTCCGCAGATCTTCAAAGAGGCAGTGGACTATCTCAAAGCCAATGCCCTCAAGGGTCAGCCCGCGCCGTCTGTCGATCAATCGGTCTATATTTCGCGCCGCGATGCTGTTTCACGGCCTTTGATTAACAATGCTGAGCTTGAGGCCGGTCTCGTGCAGTCTGGTTTTGACATTGTCGCAACCGGAGAACTGACGCTTCGGGCGCAGATCGCGCTCTTTGCCAACGCAAAGATCGTTGTCGGACAACATGGGGCCGGTCTGATCAATGCGATCTTTTGCGAGCCGGGCTCGGTTCTGATCGAGCTCTTTCCAGAATATATGCTCCAGGCCCATTTCTGGACCGCCGCATCGCTCGTCGGTGTGCGCTATGGCTTCGTGTCTGGCACCAGTTTTGATGCAGACAGCAGCATTGTCAGTGTCGATGGCAACTGGGACTCGGTCTCTGTGATCGACGTCGAGCGGGTCGTGGATGTCTGTCGCCGACTAGCCTAAGCGCAAATCTGAGGCGTTATCGCCCCTTCGGTCGCGCCGCCGCCATGTCTCCGCTCTCAGGCTTGCGGGCCGTGATCCGGAATTGATTGCCAAGCCAGCCTTCTGTGAGCATGCGGCTAACCACGTCGCGGGTCTCTGGCGTGCGAGAGGTCTCAGCTATACCCAGCATGTCGTAGATCTGGTCAACCTCTTCAGGATAGCCCGTCACTGTGATCTCTTCGGTGATGAAGCCGATCGAGGTCAGGAAGGCCGAAAACACCTCGGGCCGGAAATAGTGCAGGTGGTCAGGCGGTGCCAGCCAATGCCAGCGCTTCTGGTTGATCCTGGCCGATAACGAACCCCAGTTCGGAATCTGAACACATAAGAGCCCACCCGGGACCAACAGGTCCATAATCCGCCGCGCGACGCGATAGGGGTCGCGCATATGTTCAAAGGCGCTCTGGGTGA
>CALFYB010000096.1 GCA_937952995.1 uncultured Caulobacteraceae bacterium | reverse complement strand
GTGTCTTGGGCGAGGCCAGGACGCTTCATGGGAATTCGATTGACCATAGCCTCCATGTAGCTTTCGACTGTGTCGTGCCCCGTCACCTTGGAAAAATACTCATTTTGCCAAGCGCCAAGGCCTGTGGTCACATGGTTCGGGCAAACATTATTGACGGTAATGCCATGGCCCCCCAGTTCGATGGCCGCCGACCGGGCTAGGCCGACAAGGCCGTGCTTTGAAGCGCTATAGGCTTGGGCATGAGGAAAGCCTGACTTTGCCGCTTGGCTGGCAATATTGATAATCCGTCCGCCCTTGCCTTGATCGATCATAATGCGTGCCGCCACCTGTAGGCCGAAGAATGCCCCGGTCAGATTAACGTCGATGACCTTGGTCCAATCTTCCACCGATACTTCAAGGAGCGGCTTCATAATAAAGCCAATGCCGGCATTATTGACCCATATATCTAGGCTGCCATATTGATCCCGAGCAAATTGGCCAAGGGCCTGCACTTGGCTGAGGCTGGTGACATCGCAAGCTATAGCGCTCGCCTCCAATCCCGCAGCCGTCATGGTCTGCACTAGGCTGTTGGTTTCGTCGGTTATGGTTTGGTCAGAAATGACAACCTTGGCACCGTCGTAAGCAAGCCTTTGGGCAATGGCCGCGCCGAGGCCCGCTTGGCGGCCCGAGCCCGTGATAACAGCAACCTTGCCGGCTAGGCTTTGAAACTGATCCTTGGCCACGGCTCAGGCCTTTTTTTCTTCGATGGACTGCATGACGAGAAAGGTAACGTCAGCCATCTGTTGAAACTGCGCGGCAATCTCGCCCATTGCGGCGCTTGAAACGTCAGCTTGGAATTGGTCCTCGCTGTTGATGTCTATGATTTCTATATATTGATAAGGCGGCGGGGCATCAGACCCCATAACCGCTAGGGTTCTGTCGACTTGAAACCCATCAATCGATTTCAAGCCCCGAACGGTAGGCAGATCGACAGACCGGGCCCAATTTTCATAGGTTTCGGCAGAAATTCCAGGCTTCAGGTTAAAGAGGGCGATCAGGCGCATAGGTTAGGGTCCCTTATCTTGTGGTTTAGGAATAGAGGGCGCAGCTCAAGCTACGGCCCACATCGAGGCTTTGGGGAAGGGTTTGAATCGCCTCAATGAGGGCCTCATGGCGATCTTCCATATGGGCAAAGGCCAAACAGGCGCGGGCCTTGGTCAGATGCTCCCCATAGGTCAAGGGCATGTCCGGTGAGCCGAGTTGAGCATCGATCTGCACCTTTGCAACCGACCCATCGGTCCGGACGGCGGTGGCAAGGGCCGGTGTAAAGGCCGCTGGATCTTGATTATCATTCACCACGACCTGAATCTTTTGCGCGAGGCTGTGGGTCAGCGGATCGTTCAAGCGATCAGGACTAAAATCATTCAGGCCAACCGTACCAAACCGCAGCGTCAAGGCTGCAAGATAGGGCAGGCACAGACGCGCATAGGCAGGCGTCATGCCTTCGACCGCTGGTCGGCCGACAAGGCGTTGGATCAAGGGTGGCGCGCTATAAACCAACTGCTCTAATCTATCACTTGATAGCCCCTGCTCCTTGATCAGGCGTTGGACGGCGACAATGCCGCCATGCGCCGCGCGGCCTGTGGGGAAGGGTTTCCAACTCACTTCACCAATCCGTCGTCGGCTCGCCAAATCCTTCAGCGCTAAGCTGATGTCGGATCGGTCCTCAAAAAGGGCTAGGTAGCCGAACGGACCATCAATAGCCCCTTGGGGGCCGGGCACACCGACCATTGCCAAATCGACCGCTTGAATGGCTGAACGCGCGGCGGCAGCGATTTGGATCGGCAAGGTGGGTAAGCCTTCGAGATGGGCCTGCATTGATCCGCTTGCGAACGCCAAGGCGTGCCCAAACCCGTTGACGGTTTGGTCTATATTCGCCCCGCGCAGCTTCGATAGGGCTGCGACACAGCCGAAAATCCCAGCCGTTGCCGGACGAAAGAATTTCAAGGGGCTTGTGGCTGCCAATCCAAGCGCAACGGAGACATCAACCCCGGCACATAGGGCCGATAGAAACAGTTGGCCGTCATAGGGGCCTGACCGCTCAGCCTCCGCAAGCAAGACCGCAACGATGGTTGCGAGTGGGTGCACGACGGCGGCTTCATGGACGCAGTCATATTCCTGCCCATGAATTTGAAAGGCATTGACGAAGGCCGCGCTGGGGGCTGGGAGCCGCTTGTTTTTTCGACCCAAGACCGAACTGGATGGGCCCTCTGACTGCCCCCAACCTGATGCGGCGGCAAAAACAGATTCTGAGTGAGGAGCAGCTACGCCCGAAATCCCCACTGCAATGCTATCATGTAGGAAATTTAGTGCGCATTTTTTTGAGTAATTGTCGATTAATTCCCATTGAATATTATCAATGTGATTGGCAAATATAAAAGATGAACCACTTTTATTCAATTTCTTAAGCCCTGTGCGAAATTTGTATTTATTTTAATCTTATTTAAGCTATCTGTAGGGCTTGTTTTTGATGAAGGGTCAGAGCCATGCCTATTCTTGTCGCACCCAGCAGGCAATTTGATGTCGAGGTTGACGTGCTCATTGTCGGCGGCGGTACCTGCGGACTTACAGCGGCCCTGTCCGCCTTTGATACGGGAGCCAGCCCTCTGGTCTTGGAGCGCTGGTCTTCGTGCATGGGTAGCAGCGCAATGTCGCTCGGTGCGCTTTGTGCGGCCGGAACCCGAGAGCAAGTTGCCCATGGGGTCGAGGATTCTGCCGCAATATTCTTGGCGGATATAATGGCCAAGACGGGTGGAAAGGCAGATCCCTTGATCGCGCGAACGGTTGCGGAACAGTCTGGCATAGCGTTGGACTGGCTGGCGCAGCAACATGGGATTGTGTTCGAGTTGGACCTTGGATGGCGCCCTGCCTTTGGTCACAGCCGTCAACGACTCCATGCGGTCAAGGAACGCACTGGGGCTGATATGATGACAAGGTTGGTCAATGGCTGTGAGAGCAGAGGCATCGACATATTGACGGACGCCCACGTTACCGACCTCTTTGCCACGGAAGACGGGACTGTTGCGGGCGTTAGGATGCAGCGGCCTGACGCGAGTATCGAGGATATTGGCTGCAAGACTTTGGTGCTGGCGACCTGTGGGTTTGGCGGCAACCGTGGAATGGTAGCCGATTACATTCCGACCATGAAAACCGCACGCTACTTTGGCTGGGAGCCCAATCAAGGTGACGCGATAGTTTGGGGTCAGGCTATGGGGGCGGCCGTTGCCGATATGGACGCC
>CALFYB010000095.1 GCA_937952995.1 uncultured Caulobacteraceae bacterium | reverse complement strand
GGATGCGGTTCTGATTGTCCCCGGCACGCTAGGACCTGAGCGCTGCCCGGTCACCGGCGTGACCAAATTGACGCCCTCAGAGATTGAGGCCCTGCCTCGCAAGGACCGCCCCTAGGGCCGGACCTGCAAAGATCGATTAGAAATTACGCAATTCAGCGCCTGCGATAGTTTTCCTTGAACCCAAGGGGCGTGCGACCTACTGATCAGGTCTAGTCTTAGCCTGTGAATGGGCGCGATATTTTAGGACGATCAGACCATGATTACCCTTCATCACCTGAACAATAGCCGGTCTCAGCGCATTCTGTGGCTGTTTGAAGAGCTCGGCCTCGACTACGAGATCGTCCAACATCAGCGCGATTCGGTCACCCGGCTCGCCCCCGACGCCCTGAAGGCCATTCACCCCTTGGGCAAGTCGCCGGTGATTGTCGACAATGGCCGCACGGTCTTCGAGTCTGGTGCGATTATTGACTATGTGATCGACCAATATGGGGCCGGTCGCTTGCGTCCTGCGGCAGGCACATCGGACTATATCGACTATCAGCAGTGGCTGCACTTCGCCGAAGGCTCGGCCATGCTGCCCTTGCTGATGGCCATGTATGTTTCTCGGCTTGGCGAAGCCGGCGCGCCGCTTCACCCGCGCATCAGCAGCCAAATTGCCGACCATCTGAGCTTTATGGAAGGTCACCTGCAGGGGCGCGATTTTATCATCGGCAGCGACCTAACCGGCGCGGATATCAACAATGTGTTCGTGCTCGAGGCCGCCGCGTCTGGTGGGCGATTGGCGGACTATCCAACACTCACAGCCTATCTGGCGCGGATGCAAGAGCGCGACGCCTACAAGCGTGGCCTCGACCGTGGCGGTGTCTACGCTCTCGGGACCTGATCCTTAGGGCCGCAAGACGAAATTGTTCTTAGATCACAGGGGGGCGTACGCGCCTTGACCAATATGGATACCTCAGGACATCGCTCCTTTGCGCCAACGACCCGCGCGCTGGATGGCAAGGTCATACTGATCACGGGCGGCACCGGCTCCTTTGGGCGGCGGTTCGTGCAAACGGTCCTGAACCGCTATAGCCCGCGCAAGGTGATCATCTTCTCGCGTGATGAGCTAAAACAGTATGAGATGCAGTCTGATCTTCGCGATCAGATGAACGACGAGCAGATGGGCAAGCTGCGCTTCTTCCTCGGCGATGTGCGCGACCGTGAACGTTTGACCTTGGCCCTGCGCGGTGTCGATGTGGTGATCCATGCCGCGGCGCTCAAGCAGGTGCCTGCTGCGGAATACAATCCGTCAGAATGTATCCACACCAATGTTCTGGGTGCCGAAAACGTGGTCTGGGCCAGCTTGGCCAACCGCGTGCAGCGGGTCGTGGCCCTGTCGACCGACAAGGCCTGTAATCCGATCAATCTTTATGGGGCCACAAAGCTTGCCTCCGACAAGACCTTCGTGGCGGCCAATAATCTGTCAGGGGATATCGGCGCGCGGTTCTCCGTGGTGCGTTACGGCAATGTGGCCGGTTCGCGGGGCAGCGTTGTGCCGCTGTTCCAAAAGCTCTTGGCTAATGGCGCGACAGAACTGCCGATCACTGATGATCGCATGACCCGCTTTTGGATCACGCTCGATCAGGGTGTGGATTTCGTCCTCTCGTCGCTGGACCTGATGCGCGGCGGCGAGGTGTTTGTGCCCAAGATTCCGAGCATGAAGGTCACGGACCTGGCCCTGGCCATGGCCCCGGGCATTGGCTTGAAAAACATCGGCATCCGCCCGGGCGAAAAGCTGCATGAGGTGATGATCTCCGGCGACGATGCCCGCGTGACCGCTGAACTTGCCGACCGCTATGTGATCGAGCCTGCCTTTGTCGAATATCCGCGCAAGTCGTTCCTGACCGACGCAGGCGTCAGCACGGTTGAGGATGGCTTTGTCTATTCCAGCGACAACAATACCGAGTGGCTAAAGGGCAAGGCCCTGCTTGACCTGTTCGGCATCTCTAATGGCTGACACGGGGGCCGCAGCCTTTTTGCCCTATGGTCGGCAGGTCATCGAAGATGATGATATCGCAGCGGTGGCTCAAGCCCTGCGCGCCGATCTGCTGACAACGGGGCCACGGGTAGCAGCCTTTGAAGAAGCCTTTGCGGCCAAGGTCGGGGCGCGACATGCGGTAGCCTGTTCTAACGGTACCGCAGCCCTGCATCTGGCCATGATGGCCTTGGGGCTCAAGCGCGGGCAGGTCTGCATCGCCCCGTCCCTAACCTTTTTAGCCACGGCCAACTGCGCTCGCTTTGAGGATGCTGAGGTCCAGTTTGCCGATGTTGATCCTGACACGGGCCTAATGACCCCTGACACGCTCGCAATGGCAATTTCTCGCGTCCAAAATCAGGGCGATGCCAAGCTACGGGCCGTCTTGCCGGTCCACTACGGTGGCAACCCCGCTGATCTGCCGAGCATCCGCGCCCTGGCCGAGGCGGCCGGTGCGGTGGTGGTTGAAGATGCTTGCCACGGCCTAGGCACCGCGATGGATTTTGGCACTGGCCGCGAACAGATCGGCGACTGTAGCCATAGCGCCATGGCCACCTTCTCGTTCCATCCGGTCAAGACCATTGCTTGCGGTGAAGGCGGGATGGTCACGACCAATGATCCGGTACTCGCTGAACGGCTCACACGCTTGCGCAGTCACGGCATGGTGCGCCAGCCCGACGCCTTTAGCCTGTCAGCCATGGCCTTTGATGAGAGCGAGGACGGCACGAGGCAGGCCAACCCTTGGTTCTACGAGATGCCGCAGATCGGCTATAATTACCGTTTGCCGGACGTGCTCTGCGCCCTCGGCATCAGCCAGTTGGCCAAGCTGGACCGGTTCGCGGCCCGTAGACGCATGCTGGCCGCGCTCTATCGCCAGCATATGGCCGATCTTGCACCGGTGGTGTCACTGGTGACCTCGCCACAAGGATCTGACCCCGCTTTGCACCTGATGGTCGCCCTGATCGATTTCAAGGCCGTGGGTCTGAGCCGCAAACAGGTCATGGACGGCCTTGCCGCCCGGGGCATAGGCAGCCAAGTCCACTATATTCCGGTCCATCGCCAGCCCTACTATCAGGACCGTTATGGCCTGATCGACCTGCCCGGTGCCGACGCCTTCTATAGCCGCTGCCTCAGCCTGCCGCTTTTCGCGGGCATGGAGGATAGCGACCCTGAGCGGGTGGTCTCGGCGCTCAGGGCCGTTTTGGGTCTATAGGGCGCGGACCCTACCGCCGTTAGGACGGGCGCAGGCTTTCGATCTGTTCTTTCAGTTTGAGTTTTTGACGCTTCAGCTGTCTAAGTCGCAATTCATCCGAGGCCGGTCGTTGCAGTTCGTCTCGGATGGCGCGATCTAGATTTTCATGTCGGAAACCGAGTTCACGAATATGCGCTTCAATAGCCATGGGTTGCGACTCCTTGCGATTGGCGCTTGAAGTAAATCACCGACCTTGGTCGGCGTCAGATCACAATCGGTTGCTTTGGCGATCAAACGTCGCGACCGCTTCAGGAGGCTAGATGGCCCGTCCCGCAGACCCTCACTCCGTCCCCCAGCGACTTGTCGTGGCCATCACCGGTGCCTCTGGCGCGGCCTATGGGGTTCGCATGCTCGAAGCCTGCCAAGACCTCGGCGTCGAAAGCCATCTGGTCATGTCGCGCTCATCGGTCTTGACCCTGACCGAGGAGACAGGCCTCACCGTCGCGGATGTCTGCGCTAAGGCCTCCAAGGTCCACAAGATCGGCGATGTCGGGGCCTCCATCGCCTCCGGATCGTTCCAGACCCTCGGCATGATTGTGGCCCCCTGCTCGGTACGGACGATGTCCGAGATCGGCGCGGGCGTGACCTCGACCCTTTTGACCCGCGCCGCCGATGTGGTGCTCAAGGAGCGCCGCCGTCTGGTCTTGATGGTGCGAGAGACACCCTTCCATCTGGGGCATCTGCGCACCATGGTCTCCTTGACCGAGATGGGCGCGATCATCGCCCCGCCCCTTCCCGCCTTCTACACACGGCCCAAGACCCTCGAGGACCTGATCGACCAGTCGGTAGGGCGTTGTCTCGATCTATTTGGCCTGTCTTGGGGCGGCGTTAAGCGTTGGGGCGAAGATATTGGTCCGATCGAGGCCTCTGAACCCACGGACCGCCTATGACCCGATTTTGGGACTGGGCGTTAAACGCCTATGCCAAGCCCGGCGTGGCTCAGGCCTGTCTCGCGCTGCAAGATGATCACGGTCAATGCACACCTTATCTGCTCTGGGCCGCTTGGGCAGCGCAAAGCGAGCGAGGCCTTGATGAGGCCACTCTGGCCAAGGGCGCGGATTTGGCCAAGCGCTGGGAGCCTGCGTTTATCACGCCGGTACGGGCCGTTCGCCGCGCCCTAAAGCCTGCCTTTGATGGGGTGGCCGATGATGTGCGTGAGGCCCTGCGCGATCAGGTCAAGGCGGTGGAACTCGCCGCTGAACAGACGCTTATGCTGTCCCTTGAGGCCTTAGCCCCCATCACCCCGTCCGGCTCCGTCTCGGCCCAGCAGGCATTGGAACAGGCAACGGCGCTTTGGTCTTCATCAGCCCCCCCAAACACCCTCATGGGGCTGTCACAGTCCCTTTGAACCAAGGGTTGGGTTTGCTATGATCGGCGACCGACCAAGCCGGTCGTTAAGGGTGTGTCAGCATGAATGATGACGAACCGACCACGGATTCGGACAGCGCCATCAAGGCCCAGATCAACCTGTTTCGGCAGGAACATCAGGATCTCGACGCATCGATCATAGCGCTTGAGACCATGCCTCAGCCCGACCTGCTGCTGATCACCCGCCTGAAACGGAAAAAACTTGGCCTTCGGGACCTTATTTCGCGTCTCGAAGACCGATTGACCCCAGATATCATAGCCTAAGCTCTCGTCTCGTTTGCATCTGTGGCCATAAGGGCCTTAAAGTAACCCTAGAAATTTAAGGGGGATTCATGACCGACCTTACCGCTGCCGTCGCTGAACTGGCCGACAAGAGCCTGTTGGTCCTTGATGATGATGCGCCACTGCGCACCCGCCTTGGCCGCGCCCTAGAACAGCGGGGCTTTGAACCCATCCTCGTCGCCACCGTTGCCGAAGCGGTTGCCGCCGTAAAGGTCAAGGCCCCAGCCTATGCGGTTTTAGATCTGCGGCTTGAGGACGGCAGCGGCCTTACGGTGGTCGAAGCCATCCATGCCGCCCGGCCCGATGCGCGCGTGGTTATGCTGACCGGCTATGGCAATATCGCCACCGCTGTGGCGGCGGTGAAGGCGGGGGCTCTGGACTATCTGCCCAAGCCTGCCGATGCCGATGATGTGGCCAAGGCCCTCTTGGCCCAGAAGGATCACAGCCCGGCACCGCCAGAAAATCCGATGTCCGCCGACCGGGTGCGCTGGGAACATATTCAGCGAGTCTATGAACTGTGCGGCCACAATGTTTCGGAGACGGCGCGGCGTCTCAATATGCACCGCCGGACCCTGCAGCGGATCTTGGCCAAGCGCGCTCCGCGTTAGGCTTGGGCGCTTAACCGGTCTTTCCACGCCCGCGACAGGCGCTTTAACTCTGTGCGCACCATCGACGGTGAAATGTCTTCGGCTAGGGTTTCCAGCACCTCAAAGCGAAAGGCCACCTCGCCATGGGTCTTCCACGCGGCTTGCAAGGTGCGGTCAGGATAGCTGCCCATGCGTAGCGAGAACCAGAGGCTGGTCTGGTGGGTGTCGAGGTGCCGACTTTCCATCACCCAAAACTGACCGTCCACCGCGCAGCGCACGGCAAAGACCCCGGCAGGGGTCTTGATTTCCTTATAGGCGGCGATGGCGGCTTTGCGGTCTTTGGCGTCCATGGACTCAGCCTAGCCGATGATGGGGCCGCTCACTAGAGGGGCGCTAGACGTCCAAGCGGCGAAGGGCGGCGAGCCGGGCAAAGGCCAGCGTCAAGGCCTTACGACGGGCGGGGGCCAAGGGCGCAGGGGTGGCCGGAGTCAGAACCGCTCCGTCAAAGCCATCAGCGACGATCAGGCCTGGCCCCTCCGGCAAGATGTGCTGCGGAAATTCCGGCGCGACGGCGAAATAGAAATGATCACAAAAGGGCAGATAGTCGCCCCATTTCTGGTCGGTCCTAAAGTCTTCCAGCGAGGACTTGACCTCGACAATGACGATCTCGCCGCGCCGCCCTAGCCCCATCAGATCGGCCCGCCGTCCATTGGGCAGACTGACCTCTGCCACCGGCGCATAACCCAGCCCAATCAGCAGCCGAGCCGCCCCACGCGTCACGATCTGCGTCGTCTGAGGCCGCAAGCCCACGGTCCCGCTCGCCCGGGCAATATCGAGAACAATTTCCATCGCTATAGTTTGTTCTGGATTTGTTCGTTTTGCAAGGGGCTAGCGCGCCGCCTCGCTCTTGGCCAAGGGAGCCTGCTTGGTGAAGCGCAGCAGGGCGGTGTTGAAGCCGAGGGTCTTGGCGCGGCTGACGAGGAAGGCGATCTCGGCGGGACCGGGGGTGGGTTGGCGATGGAGTAGCCAAAGGAACTTGCCCGAGCGGTCGCTGACAATCGCCCAGCTATAGTCCTCAGCCCGGTCTAGGACCCAATAATCGCCTAAGAAGGCGGGACCGAGAAACGAGACCTTGAACTTGGCATTGCGGCTGCCTTCGACCAGCTTGGCGCGGCCATTGACCGAACGGGCGGGGCCATCCATGCCCTTATCGTGGCAGATATTGACGATGCGGACCATGCCGCCGGGGATCTTGCTATAGTCCGCGCTGACCGCCTCGCAGCCACGCTGGAAGATGTTCTCGTAGCGGGCCAACTCGTAATAGCGCCCAACATAACGGTCTATATCCACCGGCTTGGCCGGGGCTGGAACATTGAAATTGCCAACGGGCGAGGCCAGAGCCTGCGTCCCAAGGCTCACCGATGACAGGGCCAGCGCGCAAAGGGCAAGGATCACATGGGCGAAACGGGGCAAGGCAATCTCCTGCGTCCAGAGGTCCTATGACGGGTCCGGATCAGTTGACTCTGATTTGTGTCATTTTTTATGAAATACCAGCCCCCAGACGCAAAAACGCCCCGCCAGTCGGACAGGCGGGGCGTTTCTATGCGGCTTTAAAGCGCCGTGGGCCTATTCGGCGGCCACGCGGATGGACTCGACCACCCGGTCCTTAAAGTTGATGGCCTGCAGATAACGGATGCCATCTTCGGCAATATCGTCACCGACCATGCGATCACCCTCGAGCTTCAGCTCCTCCATATCGACATACATGCCGTAGAAGGCGCGGGTGCGGTCGGTGATGATCCCGGCATTGAGCAGGGTCTTGATCAGCACGCGGAAGATGTTGGCCGACTCGCGCATGCTTTCGCGGCGCACATCGTCGGTCATGACCTTCTGGAACTCTTCGATAACCTTCATGCCGTCGAGGCCGAAGTCGGCATAGAGCGCCATCTGCTGTGTCGGTGAGACCAGATTGAACAGCAGGGTCTGGAAGCAGTGAGCCGCCCAGTCCTCGATGATCGCGTGCTCTTCGGGGTCGAGCTTGGGCACCGTGCGGTCAGCCCAGATCTTGCCGAACTTGTGGTGGAAGGCCTCGTCGGTCATGACCAACTGCAGGAGCTTCTTGCCCAAGGGGTCGCGGATGTTGTTGTAGAAGCTGGCAAAGGCCCCCATGGCCAGGCCCTCGACCAGCATCTGCATGCCGATGATCTTCTTATAGACTTCGGGAGCGTGGATGATCTCGACCAGTAGGTCCTTCAGCACCGGGCCGCATTCCAGCGGACGGCCCCAACGGGTCTTGATATATTTGGCAAAGCCGGTGACGTGGCGGGCCTCTTCGCGGGTCTGGTTGGCGGCATATTCCTGCGCGCCCTGGTCCTTGAGCACGTGGCAAAGCGAGGCCGACAGGTTCAGCGCGCCCTGCTCGCCATGCAGGATGGACGAGAAATTGTGCAGGACCATGGTGTTGATGAAGCGCGTGCGCTCCTTGGGGTCCGACAGGTGGTTGGACACATAGTCGGTCTGCAGCGCGGCGATCATCTCTTCGGGAACGAGGGGCTCGTTCTCCATGTCGAAGGGCTCGTTGAAGTCGATATATTTGGTGTCCAGTGGATCCCAGAAATGGTCGTGGGTCGCGGCAATGATCTTGTCGAAGGCGGAGGAGCGGTTGTTGTACCGGTCCAGCTCCAGCATCGATTCAAAATCGTCCGGGGCCACGGCGTCGTACATGGCGTCCTTGGTGATGTTCTTATCGGTCATCGCAGCACCCTTATACAAAGAGGTTTGATCCCGCCCGGCCCAGCCGACGGAATGGATAGGCTATGGAGACTCAGCCTCGCTTTTCCGTCAAGCGAAAATGACGCAGGCGTCAGGTTTGTGATCTTCTCCGCTTATCCGCATCCCCCGCGCAGGCGGGGGCCCAGACCTACGGAGCTCCGACGGCCGGTTGGCCCTGTTCTGGATCCCCGCCTGCGCGGGGAAGACGGGTGGGGGGGAGACGCGGGTGCAGCATCATCGTCATTCGAAAGGATGGGGATGAAGAGATCGGAGCAGGCGTGATCCTCTCTCCCTCATCCGCATCCCCCGCGCAGGCGGGGGCCCAGACCTGCGGAGCTCCAACGGCCGGTTGGCCCTGTTCTGGATCCCCGCCTGCGCGGGGAAGACGGGTGGGGG
>CALFYB010000094.1 GCA_937952995.1 uncultured Caulobacteraceae bacterium | reverse complement strand
GCAGGCATGGCGGACGAAGCCAGCGTCTTTGCCATAGAGGGCATGGTCTTGATGCAAGGCTACAGCGCACCGCCTCCCGCTCCAAAACCGGTTGCAAAGCCCGCAGCCAAAGCCAAGCCTAAAGCCAAATGAGCGGCGAGGGCTGGCTCGATGCATTCTTAGAAATGATGGCCGTCGAGCGGTCGGCGGCAAAGAACACGCTGGCCGCCTACAGCCGCGATCTTGCCGATGCCCAGCTGTTCTTGAAGGCCAAGGGCACTGATCTGGCCAAGGCCTCTGCCGAACAGGTCGAAGCCTATTTCGAAGCCCTAGGCGAACGCGGTGCCTCTCCGGCAACCGCATCCCGCCGTCGCTCAACCCTTCGCCAATTCTATCGGTTTGTCCTAGGCGAGGGCTGGCGCGAGGATGATCCGTCTCACCGTGTCGATGCCCCTAAGCGCGGGCGGCCCTTGCCCAAAATCTTGACCCGTCAGGAGGTCGAGCGGCTGATCGCGGCGGCACCCGCTGTTGAAAAGGGCAAAGAAGAGGCTGGGCTGCGGCTCGGCTGCATGATCGAACTGCTCTATGCGTCCGGCCTGCGCATTTCCGAACTTCTGGCCCTGACCCAGGCCTCAGTCGCCCGCGATCCGGCCTTCGTGATCGTCAAGGGCAAGGGCGGCAAGGAACGGCTGGCCCCCCTCAACGCCCCGGCGCGTGAAGCGGTGAAGGCCTACCTGCCCCATCGCAAGTCCTTCTTTCCCAAGGGCGTGGCGGACAGCCCGTGGCTGTTTCCCTCGCGCGGGGTGGGCGGACGGCTGACCCGGCGCCGGTTCGGGCAATTGCTGGACGATGCCGCTCAGGTCGCTGGGATTGACCGGGCCAAGGTCAGCCCCCACGTCCTTCGCCACGCCTTTGCAACGCACCTGCTGGAGGGCGGCGCGGACCTTCGTACTGTTCAAAAGCTGCTTGGCCACGCCGACATCGCCACGACCCAGATCTACACCCACGTCACCGAGGGCCGCCTGCGCGAGGTGGTCGAAACCAGCCATCCCCTGTCCCGGACGCGGACCAAGGGACTCTAGGCCTTAGCAGGCCTAGTTAGGCGTCCAATCAAAAGCCATGAGCAGGTTGCGCTGAGTCTTGGAAAAGTTGTCGTCGGTCAAGAGATAGAGCCTGAGGCCGCCGCCCTTTCGCTCTTCAGCCCAAATGCCTTCGAAATTATCGACACTGAGAGGCGGTGAGAGGTTCAACGCGTCGACGATTTGAGGATTGGGCGAGGATGGATTGCGGACGATCTGAACCGTGACATGGCTGGTCTTGAGGACCCGATCCCAACGATGGAACAACAACAGCAGGTCACCGTTCGGAGCCTCATTCAGCGCCGACAGCCGAAAGCCCGCTGGCGGCTTTGGCAGGTTGCCGTGCTCTACACAGACCGCCTTTAGACGACAAAGCCAAACCGTCCCCGGCTCAACACCCACCCAATAGGCGTCGGGGCCCTGTGAAGGCGCGAGCGATAGCCCCTCCATCCCATCATTGTCTTCCATTGCGATATCGGGCTTGGGCATCACCTTGGGCGCACCGCCGTCGGTGGGATAGAGCCAGATGCGGTGATCGCGCTCGAAGCTGACCATCTGATCGCCATTGGGCCACCGCACGATCCCTTCGGCATCGCCTAGACGTTTGCTGGCAAGGGGCTGGCCATCCGGACCGGTGAGGGTCTGCAGGCGGGCCTGATCAATCCCCGCCAGTTTGCCTTGGTCCAGAACCAAACGCCCGGTCAGGAGATCGCCGCTGTCGGTCACCGCCGTAAGCTGCCCATCGTCGGTCAGGCTAAGATCAGACAGGCCGCCGAAATGATCGTTGCCGGAACTGGTCATGGCCACGCCGCCCGCATAGGCGAAATGACCGACCGAGGTGAGGTTCGGATCAGAGGGGTTCAAGGTAACCGCCACCGACTCAATCTGGATCGGTCCATTGACCGCGCCCTCAGGCTCGGCCCTCGCCCCGCAGGCTTGAAGCAGCAGGCCGATCACGAGAATGAGGATCGGCCGAGAGGTCACGCCCCAGCCACGGCACCGCGGACGGCCTTAAAGGTCGTTTTTGCGGACCCCTTCAAAGCAGGCGGCCCCTGCGTGTTGGGCGGCGCGGCCAAGAGATTGGCCCGTTTGGCCACCCGCTTGGGTTCTTCTTCGAATAGGCTGGCCAGCTGTTCGGTAATGGCTCCGCCCAGTTGCTCAACATCAACGATGGTGACGGCGCGGCGATAGTAGCGGGTCACGTCGTGGCCGATGCCGATGGCGATCAGTTCCACCGGTGAGGCGGTCTCGATCTCTGCAATGATCTGGCCCGATTTGACCACATCACCCTCTTTCACCAGCCATTTCGCCAGCGTGCCTTCTTCCATCGTGGGCGAAAGCGCGGGCATGAGGATTTCTGTTGCCATGTCAGCGCTCCTTACCGGTAGCAGACGGATTTGACGGCTTCGACCACTTCGGCAGTCGTCACCAGGGCCAGCTTTTCAAGGTTGGCGGCATAGGGCATGGGCACGTCCTTGCCTGTGCAGTTCAGAACGGGGGCGTCGAGATAGTCGAACGCCCGCGTCATGATCGTGGCCGACAGATGGTTGCCGATGGCCCCGACGGGGAAGCCCTCTTCCACCGTGACACAGCGGTTGGTTTTCATCACCGAGGCCAAGACCGTGTCATAGTCAATCGGGCGCAGGGTGCGCAGGTCGACCACTTCGGCGCTGATGCCGTCTTTGGCAAGGATATCAGCAGCTTCCAGCGCGTATTTCATGCCAATGCCGAAAGAAACGATGGTCACATCCGTCCCTTCGCGCCAGATACGAGCTTTGCCGAAGGGGATGGTGAAATCGGGCAGGTCGGGCACTTCAAAGGTTTGACCGTATAGGA
>CALFYB010000093.1 GCA_937952995.1 uncultured Caulobacteraceae bacterium | reverse complement strand
CGCCTGCGGGCCCGTCAATGGTGACGGCGGCGTCAGGGATCTTTGCGCTGGCGGCGATCTTTGGCCGCATCCGGCGGGCGTGAACCTTGGGGAGGGGATGATGCAGCGTTACGGCATGGTGGTGGGGGTGAACCCCGAAAAGAAGGCCGAATATGTCCGCCTGCACGCGGCGGTTTGGCCCGATGTGTTGAAGATGATCACCGAATGCAACATCCGCAACTATTCGATCTATCTCAAAGAGCCGGAAAACCTGATGTTTTCCTATTACGAATACCACGGCACCGATTACGCCGCAGACATGGCCAAGATGGCGGCAGACCCCGTGACGAAAGAGTGGTGGGCCGTGTGTATGCCCTGCCAAGCCCCGCTTGCCACCCGCAAAGAGGGGGAGTGGTGGGCCGAGATGCCCGAGATTTTCCACCTCGATTAAACAGCCCGGCCCCCGAAGGGGCCGGGACTTGGGCCTAGCTGACCAGACGCTTGAGAAGCGGCAGGTTGGCCAGAACGATCAGGTCAAGCACCAAGACGCCAACCAGCGTGATGCCCAAGACCGGAACGCCCATCTCGAACAGGCGCTGAGGCGCGGACGGGCTCTCATAGTCGGTGACACTGGCCGGGCCACCCGACAGGATGATGGCCTTGGGCGCATAGGCGTCGAGGATGGCCTCGACCTTGTCATAGGGGTGGATTTCGCAATAGACGCCGCTCTCGCGCACGCGGCGAGCGATCAGTTGCGTGACCTGGCTACCGAAATCGACGATCAGCACGCGCTGATGACCCGTGCCTGCGGGGGCGGCGATGGAAGCAGTCGTCTGGGTCATGGGCGCCTTTCAAACAGGGCTATGAAGAAGCCATCGGTCCCGGTGCGGCGGGGCGAGAGCTGGAGTTGATGGCCACGGGCCAGGGTGCTGATCCGCTCGCGGCCTGCGGCGGTTAGGCCCGGACAGGTGGCGGCGACATCGGCGATGGACAGGGGCTGGAACTGCGGGTTCTTGGCGGCAAAGCGGGCAACGACATTGCCATTCTCGGCGGCCAGCACCGAACAGGTGACATAGGCCAGAACCCCGCCCGGTTTCACAAAGGCCCCGGCATCGGCCAGGATACGAAGCTGAAGGGCGGACAGGCGGCGAAGATCATCCGCCGTCAGACGCGCCGCGCCCTCAGGGTGACGACGCCAGGTGCCCGAACCGCTGCAAGGCGCATCAACCAGAACCCGGTCGGCGGCGGATTTGAGGTCCTCGACCGGATCGCCCTTGGCCCCGATCTTGCGAAGGTCAGCCTCGACCCCTGCCCGCTTGAGGCGCGGCTCGATGGCGGCCAGACGGCGGTCGTCAATGTCAAAGGAGACCATGCGGCCACCCTTGAGACCGGCGGCCAGAGCCAAGGTCTTGCCCCCGCCCCCGGCGCAATAGTCGATGACCGTCTGGCCCGGTTGGACGTTGCAGAGCGCGGCCATGATCTGGCTGCCCTCGTCCTGAATCTCGAAGGCCCCTTCCTTGAAGATGTCCAAGGCCTGGATGTCGTCGCCGATGGCTAGGCGCAGACCGGCGCTGGCAAAGGGCGTCGGCTCGGCCTTGATGCTGAGATCAGCCAAGGCGGCCTGAACAGCGACCGGAAAGGCCGACAACAGATTGACCCGAATATCGAGCGGCGCACGGCTCTGCAGCAGAGACCGCGTTTCCGCCTGCCAGTCCTTGCCAAAGGACCGGCCCAGTTCCGACGACAAGAAATCCGGCAATTGCGGGGCCGCGTCATTGGCCGCGTCTAGCGCTGCTAACTCTTCCGCCGTCAAGGGGGCTGGCCCATAGCTGATGCCACTGAACATGGCCTGCACCCCATCGAGGTCCAGCCCGTCGTCCTGCATCAAGGAGACCGCCGCCATCAGCCGTCCGCCCCGCGCCGGAGCGCCTTGGCGAAGGCAGGCATAGACCCGCTCTGCAATGGCGCGCCGGTCTCCAGACCCGGCGAAGCGGTGTCCCGCTCCCCAGGTCTTAAGCGCCTTGTCGGCGGGCGCGCGCGAGGACATCAATCCGTCCAGAATCTCGATGGCAGCCTGTAGTCTTGCGGTTGGGGTCACACACTGCTCGGATAGTTGGGGGCTTCCCGAGTGATCAGCACGTCATGGACGTGACTTTCACGCAGGCCAGCGCCCGTTATGCGGATGAAGCGCGCACGCTCTTGGAAAACAGGGATCGTCGCCGCGCCGACATAGCCCATCGAGGCGCGAAGACCGCCGACGAGCTGATGCAGGATCGCGCCGACCTGGCCCTTATAGGGAACCTGGCCCTCGATACCTTCAGGCACGAGCTTGAGGGTGTCGGACACTTCCTTTTGGAAATAACGATCCGCCGACCCGCGCGCCATGGCCCCGACCGAGCCCATGCCGCGATAGGCCTTGTAGGAGCGGCCCTGCCACAGGAACACCTCGCCGGGCGTCTCGTCGGTGCCGGCGAGCAGCGAACCCACCATGGCGATATCAGCGCCGGCGGCGAGCGCTTTCGC
>CALFYB010000092.1 GCA_937952995.1 uncultured Caulobacteraceae bacterium | reverse complement strand
GGTCGGCAGCGTGTCGTCTAGAGTGAGGATGAAGGTTCTAAAGAGGCTTTGACGGTCCAGTTCGATCAGAATTTTGGTGGCCTTGACGACATCGCGGCTCTCGAACCGAGCACGGTCGGTGAGGGTCGGTGTCCGTTCACGTGGCAATTCGATCTGGCGAAGGCCTGCCTTTTCGGCGGCCAATTGTCCGTAGAAGGTGGTGATATACTGCGCCCCGTCCCCATAGAAGGTGGCGGCAGCGACCGGGTCACCCATGGCCTCGGCGGCGCGG
The DNA here is from genome assembly GCA_937952995.1 of uncultured Caulobacteraceae bacterium. Taxonomy (GTDB): domain Bacteria; phylum Pseudomonadota; class Alphaproteobacteria; order Caulobacterales; family Caulobacteraceae; genus CAISGS01. Next base: position 5,537 of record CALFYB010000092.1, on the reverse strand, counting down.
CCTCTCCAATAGAAGGCGCGTGACAGGGTGATAGGAGACGATCCAGAGGCCTGAATACGCGCAAAATGGTCATCGGCACGCGAAGGCATCTTCAGCTTGGTCAGGGCCAGCCATCCGGCGATGAATTCCGCTTCGACATAGTTCGTGCCGGAGGTCATGCCGTGGCCGGTCACGGCCTTGTAGGCGCTGTTATAATCGCCAGCGCGAACGGCCAGATTGAAGATCAGGCGACGCTCGCGCCACATCCGATCAGAGGCTTCGCTATAGGACGGCGAGGGGGGCAGGGCGCTTGCCAAGGCTAGTGTCTCGGCTTCGCGGCCATTTTGGCGCAGATAGGCGACCTTCTCCATGTTCAAGGACGGGTCTGAGCGAAGGTCTTCAGGCAAGGTTTCCAGCACCTTGTCGAGGTTCGAACCGCTGCGTAGGGCTAGACGGGCCTCGGCCAATTGTCGGCGCGGCTCATCTAACAGAGGCAGCAGGTCCCGGCTCGCCTGACCGGGTTGGCCAAACAGCAGCATGTCGGCGCGCTTGGCGTGATCTTCAGCGGTCAAGAGGTCGCCAAACCGGGTCAGCATGGTGCGCTGGGTCTGGGCATCGAACATTTGATCTCGCCAATAGGCTCGGATCAGCGATGTGGCTTTTTCAGTTTGGCCCAGATTGCGCCAGGCCGAGGCCAAAGCCATAACCCCGGCTGAGGTCTGCGGGGGTGTAGCCTTGAACCAGTCAACGATGGCTTGCGCGGTAAGGCCGCTGGTTTCGATCTTATGTTCGGCAGCGCCCTGTCGGCGGCTCGCCCGAGGCCAGTCGATGAGGTCTTTGCGTGCCCGGTCCAATTCAGCGAAGCTCATCCGGTCCGAAAGGCTGTCGGTGAGGGTCCAGAGGGCAATCTTTTGGGCGGCGGGGTCGTTTAGGCTGGCCATGGCTCGACGGATCGTCGCGTCATCGCCCCGATTCGCCGCATCGAGCGCTGATTTGAGTAAGGCTGCATCACTCGCCGTTAGAATCCGTGATGTCAGTCCGCTGACATTTTCTGAGCCATTCAAAGGCGTTTCGAGCGTGGTTTGAGCCACAATAGCGCTCGGTTGCGCATCAGCGACGCCATAAAGCAGGACAAGCCCGGCTATGGCAGCTAAGGGACGACCAATAATCACGCTATAAAAACCTTCTTTAGATCAGCAGATGCGAGGCGGTGGTTGCTAGGGCACCCCCTGCCGCCATATTGTCCGGTTTAATCCCTCTTGCCGCAACCTCTGTCGCGGCGTTTTACGGCTTCTTGCGCAAAATGACCCACCCTCTGTTCCACGGCGCCATTACAGCCCTCGTCACGCCCTTCAAGAATGGAGCGTTTGATGAAGAGGCCTTTGTCGCCTTGGTTGAGCGCCAAATCGCTGAGGGGATACACGGGGTTGTTCCGGTCGGGACGACAGGCGAGACCGCGACCCTGAGCCATGATGAGCACCGCCGCGTGGTGTCGCTCTGTCTGAAGACGGTCGCAGGCCGGGTGCCCGTGATCGCAGGCTGCGGCTCAAACTCCACCGCCGAAGCCATCGAGCTTGTGCGCTTTGCTAAGTCCGAAGGGGCCGACGCGGCTCTGGTCGTGACGCCCTACTATAACCGTCCCAGCCAAGAGGGTCTGTTCCGGCACTATGAGGCGATCAACAACGCCGTTCAGTTGCCGGTTCTGGTCTATAATGTGCCGGGCCGCACCAGCGTCGATATCCACAATGAGACCTTGGCCCGCCTCGCCGTCCTGCCCAATATCATTGGCATCAAGGACGCGACCGGTGACCTTACGCGTGCCAGCCTGATGCGGCTGATGTGCGGTGAGGATTTTGTCATGCTGTCGGGCGATGATCCAACGGCTCTGGGCTATGTCGCCCACGGTGGGCATGGTTGCATCTCGGTGACGTCAAACGTCGCTCCGGGACCAGTTTCCAGCATGTTTGACGCTCTTGCCGCTGGAGACTGGGGTAAGGCCCTCTATCAGCAGGATCGTCTGGTTCGTCTGCATAAGGCGCTGTTCCTCGACGCCTCGCCTTCGCCAACCAAATTCGCCCTGTCGCATCTGGGACTGTGTGAGGCCGACGTACGTTTGCCGATCGCGCCGTGCAATGAAGATGTGAAGCCTGCAATTCTAGACGCCATGCGGGAAGCCGGGCTGATCTGATCATGGCCCTGCATAAGTTGATTGCCGAGAACCGGCGCGCCAAGTTTGACTATTTCCTCGAAGACAGTTTCGAGGCCGGCATGGTCTTGACCGGGACCGAGGTGAAGGCCCTGCGCGAGGGCCGGGCCAATATTGCTGAGTCCTATGCCGCTACCGAGGGCCGCGAGATCGTCCTGATCAACGCCTATATTCCTGAATATGGGCCTGCGAACCGCTTCAATCACGAGCCGCGCCGCCCGCGTAAGCTGCTGCTCCATCGCCGCCAGATCGACAGGTTCCTCGGCGCGATTGGCCGTGAGGGCCAGACCCTGATCCCGACCAAGCTCTATTTCGATGAGAAGGGCCGGGTGAAGCTGGAGCTCTGTCTGGCCAAGGGCAAGAAGCTGCACGACAAGCGCGCCACCGAGGCCGACCGCGACTGGAAGCGCGAGCAGGGCCGGATTATGCGCGACCGGGGCTAGGCCTCCAGATAGCGCCTGACACTGAGGAACACCTCTTCGAACATCTGCGGCGTCAGGCGGCCCGTGTTCGTGTTCAGGCGCGAGCAATGGTAAGAGTTGAACAGGCGGTAGGGCCCGGCATCAGCGATGACGCCATGCCCGGCATCGACTGCGTTCGCTTTTAAATTCAAAGCTTTCAGCACGTTTCTTCTCGCGACATCTCCGAGTGTGACGATGGCGCGAAGTCTTGGCAGCGCCTGCATCCGCGCGGTCAAGAACGGACGGCAGGCAACTTCTTCTTCGGGTAGGGGCTTATTTCCGGGCGGGGCACAGCGCACGGCGTTGGTCACCATACAGTCCGTAAGGACCAGACTATCGTCCGGCCGTTCTTCATAGGCCCCAGTGGCAAAACCGGTCTTGAGCAGGGTGTCGTAAAGCAATCGTCCAGCCGCATCGCCGGTAAAGGGCCGACCTGTGCGGTTGGCTCCTGTGCGACCCGGGGCTAGCCCAACGATCAGAAGTCGCGCGTTCGGATCGCCAAAGGACGGCGCTGGGCCATTGAACCAATCAGGATTGGCGGCTGCATTTGCCGCGCGATAGTCGACCAGACGCGGACATAAAGGGCATGTCCGCGCTGGTTCGGCCTGTGTCAGGTCCATTGGCCTAGAGTTCGTCTTCGGCCTCACGCTCCGCCAAGGAGACATCACCTTGCAGGAAGCGGGGCAGGGGCGATTGGCGAGGGCGTCCGATGATGTTGGACAGGTCCGCAAGGTCGACGAACGAGTCAGCCTGACGGCGAAGGTCATCTGAGGCCATCGGGGGCTGGGATTTGACGGTCGAAACCACCGTGACCCGCACGCCCTTTTGCTGCACCGACTCAATCAGGCGGCGGAAGTCGCCATCGCCAGAGAACAGCACCAGATGATCGGCTTTCGCGGCCATTTCCATCATGTCCACCGCGATTTCGATGTCCATATCACCCCGGAAACGCTTGCGGCCATTGGCGTCCGTAAATTCACGCGCCGTCTTGGTGACCACGGCAAAGCCATTATAGTCGAGCCAATCGACCAGCGGGCGGATCGGCGAATAGTCCTGATCCTCGACCAAGGCGGTGTAGTAATAGGCCCGAATCAAAACCCCACGCTTGCGGAACTCGTCCAACAGCTTTTTGTAGTCGATATCGAAGTTTAGGCCCTTGGCGGCCGAGTAAAGGTTGGCTCCGTCAATAAAGAGGGCGATCTTATCGGTTGGGTAAAATGTCATTTTTAAAATCCTGAGGCGGCAATAAGTAGCTATGTATATGTTTACGATAGCATTCGTGGGTGTTGGAAGCAATGTGGCGCTCAATGGTGGGGCGTCAAGCGATCTGGTGTCGCTGTTAACAAAATCTTTTTTTGAGCACGGTCTCAAAATTACGGGTCAGTCTGATCTTTGGCGCTCAAAAGCATGGCCGGACCCATCCCAGCCTGAATATATAAACGGGGTCTTGGTCATTGAGACTGAGATGTCAGCTGCGACACTCATGCGGACCCTGTTGGATATTGAGCAGCTATTTGGTCGGCAGCGGTCGGTTCCAAATGCACCCCGGACGCTAGACCTCGACTTGATAGCCTATGGTGATGAGGTCATCGACGAGCCGGATCTGATCGTGCCCCATCCGAGGGCGGCTGAGCGACGGTTTGTAATGGGGCCTCTGTCTCAGGTGGCCCCGACGTGGGTGCATCCCGTGATTGGCAAGACCGCCTTGGCTCTGTTTGAGGCCGCAACGGTCGGATTAGATGCCCATCCGGTTTGAAGAAGGGCGTGTTCTGCGTTGCAACATGAGCCAACAAGCTGTAGTTTAATAAGTTCTAGTTCTGTTCCGAGGATTTCATGGCCCGCGTCACTGTTGAAGACTGCGTCGAAAAGGTTCCCAACCGTTTCAGCCTCGTGCTGTTGGCGGCCCATCGTGCCCGTGCCGTTTCGGCTGGCGCTCCGATCTTGGTTGACCGCGACAATGACAAGAACCCCGTCGTCGCCCTGCGCGAGATTGCGGACGACGTGATCGATGCGGATGGCCTTCGCGAAACCCTGATCACGACCCTGCAACGGGTTGATGAGCGTTCGGAAGCCGAGGAAGAGGCCGAAACCCTCGCCCTGCTGGCCGATCCTCAGCACATGCACATGAGCGAGCAAGAGCTTGTTCGCGCTCTGCAGAGCGACCGTGACGGTGGCCAGGAGGAGCGGTACTGAGCCCACTCGGCACAGATACGCTCTCCTCTGAGGCGGCTGCGGTCGCCGGATCGTCAGGCTTGCCTGAAAACAATTCCGATTATTCCAGCGCTTCGGCCGTGCCTCTCAAGGCGCGGCCGAAAGTGCTTCGGCAGTATGAGCTCATCGATCGGGTCAAAAGTTATGATCCAACAGCCGATGAGGCTCTGCTGAATCGCGCCTACGTCTATGCCATGCGCATGCACGGTACGCAGACCAGGGCCTCGGGCGATCCCTATTTCGCTCATCCTATCGAGGTGGCGGGTATTCTGACCGACTACCGGCTCGATACGGCGACCATCATCACGGCGATGCTGCATGACGTGATCGAGGATACGCAGGCCACCCGAGAAGACATCGCGACCCTGTTCGGTGAAGAGATTGCGGAATTGGTCGAGGGCGTGACCAAGCTGTCGCGGCTGGAACTGGACTCTGAGCAGACCCGCCAGGCTGAAAATCTTCGTAAGTTCATCCTCGCCATATCCAAGGATGTGCGGGTCTTGATGGTCAAGCTAGCCGACCGCCTGCACAATATGCGGACCCTTGGCTATATCGCTAAGCCCGAGAAGCGTGAGCGGATCGCGCGCGAGACCCTCGATATCTATGCGCCTTTGGCCCGCTCTATTGGCTGCCACCGGTTCTGTACCGAGCTTGAAGAACTGGCTTTTGAACATCTAAAC
>CALFYB010000091.1 GCA_937952995.1 uncultured Caulobacteraceae bacterium | reverse complement strand
TCCCTCTATCCTGAAGGCTCGGGGGTGTGGCAGAGCGGTTAATGCACCGGACTGTTAATCCGAGGTCCCTTGGTCGGGCGCCGGTTCGAATCCGGTCACCCTCGCCACGAGTGATCCTAGACGCGTATGGGTTACTCTTGGTGGGTGGTGAGAGGCCAGACAAACTCACCACCCAATTAACTTGATGTAAAAAACTTTATGAGGTTCTATCGGGATGTAAGCAGGCTAGACCACGGCTTTTGCTGAGTCTGATTACATTCTCAAGTTCAAACTTGAGTGGCGAGGGTGATGCACCCCAAATTTGGAAATGGACCAGACAGGATTCTGGTCCATTTCTTTTTTGACTTTGATAGATTGTTTCAAATTATTAAACAAATCAATAGCCCCCGATTGCACCCTGACAGCGAAAGTCTTACCCTCAGGCCATGCGCCAGTCCTTTGAAGAATCCACCGATCCGTCCTTCGGTTCCAAGCACCTCCCCCTGATCCGGCAAGCCATGGCTGCCCAAGGTCTGGATGGGCTGTTGCTGCCTCACGAGGACGAGCATCAGAACGAATATCTGCCTGCGGCCAATGATCGATTGGCTTGGGCGACGGGCTTTACCGGCTCAGCGGGAGCCGCAGTGATCCTCAAGGACAAGGCTGCGGTCTTTGTCGATGGCCGTTATACGATCCAGGTCCGCGATCAGGTCGATGCCGCGCTATTCGAGATCCGCGATCTGGTTGAGGGCGGCGTACCGGCCTATCTGACCGAAGTGGCCAAGGCCGGACAGGTGATCGGCTATGATCCTCGCCTGCACAGCCCCGAGACCTTGGAGCGCCTGCAAAGCGCCGCCGCCGCCGTAGGGGCCACTCTTAAGCCCGTCGCCGCCAACCCGCTGGATCAGGCCTGGAGCGATCGCCCGGCCCAGCCCTGCGCGCCCGTCGTTCCCCACCCTCTGGCCTATGCCGGTGAAGACTCCAAGGCCAAGCGCGCCCGCATCGGTGCGGGTCTCGGCGAGGCCGATGTCGCGGTTCTAACGGCCCCCGCCTCGATGGCATGGCTGTTCAATATTCGCGGCGGTGATGTGATCCGCTCGCCCCTGCCGCTGGCTCAAGCGATCTTGCACCGCGATGGCACGGCGCAGCTGTTCCTAGATCCAGCCAAGGTGACGGACGAGCTTCCCGCGTGGCTTGGTAATGAGGTCGCTCTGCAGCCCTCCGAAGCCCTGCCCGCCGCCCTTGATGGGCTGAAGGGTAAGACCGTCCTGATCGATCCAGCCCAGTCTTCGGCCTGGTATTTCGAGCGTCTGACCCAAGCCGGGGCCAAGATCGTTCGGGCCATGGACCCCTGCGCCCTGCCGCGCGCCTGCAAGAACGCGGTCGAGATCGAAGGCAGCCGCAAGGCCCATGCCCGCGACGGCGCGGCTCTAACGCGTTTTCTGTACTGGCTAGCCACCGACGGTCAGGTCTCGCCGCCCGATGAGTTGGAGGCGGTCACCAAACTCGAAGGCCTGCGCGAAGCCACCGGCATGCTCAAGGACCTGTCGTTCGACACCATCGCCGGAGCAGGCTCGAACGGGGCCATCTGTCACTATCACCCTTCGGCGCGCCTCAATCAGCGCGCCAAGCTCGGCTCGTTATTGCTGGTCGATTCAGGCGGGCAATATCTGGACGGCACCACCGATGTGACCCGCACGGTCGCGATTGGTGAGCCCTCCGCCGAAATGGCTGAGCGTTTTACTCTGGTATTAAAGGGCCATCTGGCCTTGGGCCGTGTGCGCTTTCCAGCCGGAACCACGGGCTCGGCCTTGGACGCTCTAGCGCGCCTGCCGCTGTGGATGGCGGGGCTGGACTATGATCACGGCACGGGCCACGGGGTTGGCAGCTATCTCGGCGTCCACGAGGGTCCGCACCGGATCTCCAAGATGCCCAACAGCGTCGCATTACAGCCTGGCATGGTCGTTTCTAACGAACCCGGCTTCTACAAGGATGGCGAATATGGCATCCGCATTGAGAACCTGCAGGTCGTCACACCCGCCAGCCCCATCGCGGGCGGGGAACGCGCGATGCTCGGCTTTGAGCAACTGACCCTGGCACCCATCGACCGGCGCCTGATGGTCAAGTCGCTGATGACCGCTGAAGAGATCGCCCAGATCGACGCCTATCACGCCCGCGTCGTCGAGGTGATCGCACCGCAGCTTGAAGCGCCAATTGCCGATTGGCTGAAGGCAGTCTGCGCCCCGCTCTAACGGGACGCAGGCGGCTCTATTTCAAGCGCTTCCACGTCTGGGTCTGACACAGCATGGGCGCAAGGCAGCCCTTGACCTGAAGTGTATCCTGCGCGGCGAGCTTGACGCTGGCCTTGTAGGTGCCGCCGTCATTGGGATTATAGATCGTGCCGCCGGTCCATTCGTTTGGACCGCCAGAGAAGCCCTTCATGATCACTAGCCCATTCAGGGGCCGGTTGCGCAGGGCTGCGTCCTTATTCTTAGCGTCGGTTGTGAGCTCACCGGGCCCGGCATTGCCGCCCACGATCTTGCCACAGATGGAGTTGCCGCAGGGATTGATCTCGATCCGTCCGCCGCGTTCTGAGGTGCGCCATACACCTGTGACATCAGAGGCGCTGACTGCGCCTGCCAAGGCAAGGCTGGCGGTCAGGGCTATGAGGGCGGCTTTCATCATCGGTCCATCTCCTGTTGGGAAGGCAATTTCTATTATAGGTAAGATGAACGGTAAATGACCAACTGGATCCCCGCCCAGGCGGGGCCGCGGCGGAGAGATTGGGGATGCACCCCCTACCCCGGCTTCGCCGGTACTTCCCCCAAGGGGGGAAGATCTTCGGTCGGTAAATCTTCCCCCTCTGGGGGAAGTGGCGCGCAGCGCCGAAGGGGGCCTTGTTTAATTCCCCCTACCCCACAAATCCCGCAGCGCGATTGAGGCGGTCATTGATAGCCTCGCCAAGCCCCTCTTGTGGGATGGGGGCAACGGCGATAGCGGCGGGCTTCCGTCGGTCCGCCGAGCGCAGAAAAGCGAAGAGATTGGCGGCGGCTTCGGCCAAGTCGCCTGACGGGCTCAGGTTGAATTCTCCCGGTCCGACTGCACCGAACCCCAAAAACGCCTCGCCCGGCAAAGCATCGGTCGCATTCAACCGCACCGGAGCGTCAGGGGCATAGTGCAAGGCCAAGCGCCCGGGTGAGCGGTGGGCATCCGACGCGTCAGGATCATCACTCAAAGGCCCCGCCACCGCCTCGATCTGAGCGCGTGTGACCGCTCCGGGCCGCAAGAGCCGCAACTGTCCGCCGAACACGGCTACGACTGTGGACTCCAGCCCAACCGTGCAGGGCCCTCCGTCCAAGGCCGCTGCCACCGCAAAGCCGGTCTCTTCCATCGCGTCATTGAGATTGGTGGGACTGGGCCGCCCGGACCGATTGGCCGAGGGGGCCACAACGGGCTTGCCAAAGGCGTGCAGGACGGCGCGGGCCAGATCGTGACCCGGTACCCGCACGGCGACCGTATCCAATCCGGCGCGGGCCAGATCGCAAACCAACTCGGGGGCTCGAATGGGTGCAACGAGCGTCAAGGGCCCCGGCCAAAAGGCGCGCGCGAGCTTCAGGGCGCGCTCGTCGAGCACCGCGATGGCTTGGGCCGCTTCAAGGTCAGCGACATGAGCAATCAGGGGATTGAAACTGGGCCGACCCTTGGCCTGATAGATGGCCGCCACCGCCAAGGGATTGCTGGCGTCGGCCGCTAGCCCATAGACAGTTTCCGTGGGCAACAGCACCAGCGCCCCGCCGTTTAGGGCCGCAGCTGCAGTCTCAGCAGAGCCAGTGATCACCGGGCCGACTTGGCGGTCAGGGCGATACGAACGGTCACGCGGGCCGGAATGGCTTCCTCGGTCTTCCACTGCCCTTGCCCCACCCCAAAGACCAGCCGATTGACGATGATGGCACTGGTCATCTTGGCCGTATCACCGCTGATGACCAAGGTGAAGGGCAAGAGGATGGGCTTGGAGACGCCCTTGAGGGTCAGATCGCCTGCAGCCTGATATTTGCCTCCGCCCAAAGCCGTAAAGCCGGTGGTGACGAAGGTGGCGCGGGGAAACTTCGCGGCATTGAACCAATCAGCGGTTGGCAAGGACTCGTCGCGGGTCTGCTCGTTAGTAAAGGCCGAGGTCATGTCGATCGAGACCACCGCCTTGGAGCCCTTCAAATCCTTTGGATCAAAGCTGATCTGAGCGTCGTAGCGTTTAAAAGTGCCGGTAAAGCCTTCGCCGTTCATCGCCGCTTCAAAGCCGACGCGTGATGCGGCCTTATCGACGGTCCAGCGCGTTGCTGACAGGGCCTCGCTCGCTGACAGGCTGAACAGAGAAAAGACGGCGGTAGCCGCGAGCGCAGAGAACTTCGTCATCGGTTAGGCCTTCTTGAGAAAGGGCACCATCCGCGACAGGACCCCGTCCCGGTCGATGAACTGATGCTTCAACGCTGCGCCGACATGCAGCACGATCAGGGCATAGGTCACCTTGCCCATGGCCTCGTGCACCTCTTCGAACAGCTCTTGCAAATTGTGGGCCTGCTCCTGCGCCAGACCATGCACGAAAGGCAGATAGGGCAGGTCAATAATCCCGTAAAGCAGGGTCGGTATATTCTTGGGCGAGGCCGAAACCACCAGCCAGCCGGTCAAGGGCATGCCGAGCATGATGACGTAGAACCCGACATGCACGACCTTGGAGAGGACCTTCTCCCAAGGCTTGAGGCTGGCCAAAGGGGCCGGCACCGGGTTGATCAATCGCCAACCCAAGCGCGCGAGGCTAAGGGCCAAGACCGTGATGCCCAGCGACTTATGCAACTGAAACAGCTGGAACTTGGCCAGTCCTTTGGCATCGTCAAATTGCCAAGCTACCGCGATCGTACTGATCAGGATCAAGGCGATCAACCAATGGAGCACGATGGCCACGGTGGTGTAGCGATTATCAATCTTGTCGGTCATTGAAATGTCTCGTTGGGATTGGAAGGGCCTGAACACCATAGTCTTTAGCACCCACGAGAGCCTTGACTTCATGTGGCGCATAGCAGCGCCCCCCCGACCCCTTGCAATCGAACGGCAAAGGGCCGGTTGAGGAACGGCCCTATTTCTTCGTAAATTCAATCTCGATCTGCAGATCAACCTTGTCGCTGATCACCGGCACATAGGTTCCAAAGCCAAAATCCGTGCGCTTGATCGCGCCGGTCGCGGAGAAGCCCGTGCGGGTTTCGGTCATCATGCCCGAGCCGACGCCATTCCAAGTCACATCAAACGTGACCGGCTTGGTCACGCCAAGGAAGGTCAGGTCGCCAGTCATCTTGCCGGTATTGGTGCCAGTGACGACCAGAGCGGTTGAGGCGAAGCTGATAGTGGGGAACTTAGCCGCGTTCAGCCAAGTCGGACCCTTAAGTTGCTCGTTAAAGCTGGCGCTGCCCGTATCAATCGATGCGGGGTCCACCGTTGCCGTCACCTTGGCCGCCGTGGGGTTGGCCGGATCGAAGGTGAAGCGCGCATCGATCTTGGTGAAGCGCATTGCATAGTTCGAGAAGCCCATGTGACCGACCTTGGCCACGAGGCTGGCATGGGTTGTGTCGATGCCATAGGTGCCCGCTGGCATGTCTGCCACAGCCTTGGACGACACACCCGGCGCGGCCATGGCGGCTGGGGCGGTGATCAGGGTCAGGGCCGCTGCGGCCACGAGGATTGAGCGAAACATGGAGCCTCCTAATTGCAATATGTTCAGTTGCAGTTATTGCCATCTAATCATGTCATGATCATGGCGCAAGACTGCTGGGCCAACAAACTGGATAATCATACCGACTTGGCAGGCTCAGGCCACCATCTTAAAGGAAAGGGGTAGCGCCCCTTGCCGCAATGGCTCGCTAAGAGAGTGTCAAATGACCTATCGCGCCCCCCTTCGTGACCTCAGCTTTGCCCTGACCGATGTGGTCAATATCGGCCAAGTCAACCAAGGCGGTGGCTTTCCCGACTTCGACGCGGACCTGATGGCGGCGGTTCTGGAGGCGGCGGGCGATCTGGCGACTGGCGTCTTGGCCCCCCTCAACCGGATCGGTGACAAGCATGGCGCGGTCTATGCCAATGGCAAGGTCACGGCTGCACCCGGATTTGCCGACGCCTATAAGGCCTTCGCTGACGGCGGCTGGAACAGTCTGGCCGCTGATCCGGCCTATGGCGGCCAAGGCCTGCCCAAGGCCTTGGAACTGGCGGTCTTTGAGACCATTCACGCCTCCAACATGGCCTTTGGCCTATGTCCCATGCTGACCCAAGGCGCGATCGAGGCCCTGCACGCCCACGGATCGGACCGGCAAAAGGCGCTCTATCTGCCCCGCATGATCAGCGGCGAGTGGACCGGCA
>CALFYB010000090.1 GCA_937952995.1 uncultured Caulobacteraceae bacterium | reverse complement strand
CCAAGGGCGAGCTGCCCTTCCCCGCCATCAACGTCAATGACAGCGTCACCAAGTCTAAGTTCGACAATCTCTATGGCTGCCGCGAGAGCCTGGTGGACGCGATCCGCCGGGGTACCGACGTGATGTTGGCCGGCAAGGTCGCCGTGGTCTGCGGCTATGGCGATGTCGGCAAGGGCTCAGCGGCCAGCCTTCGCAATGGCGGCGCGCGCGTTGTGGTCACCGAAATCGACCCGATCTGCGCCCTGCAAGCGGCCATGGAAGGTTATGATGTCCAAACTCTGGACGACATGGCTGGCAAGGCAGACATCTTCGTTACCGCGACCGGCAATAAGGACGTCATCACCGTCGACCACATGCGCGCGATGAAGAACAATGCCATCGTCTGCAATATCGGTCACTTCGACAGCGAGATCCAAGTTGCTGGTTTGAAGAATTTCGTCTGGGACGAGATCAAGCCGCAGGTTCACCATGTCGAGTTCCCGGATGGTAAGAAGATCATCCTTCTGTCCGAAGGCCGTCTGGTCAATCTGGGCAATGCGACCGGTCACCCCTCCTTCGTGATGAGCGCCAGCTTCACCAACCAGACCCTGGCTCAGATCGAGCTGTGGACCAACGGTAAGGCCTATCAAAATCAGGTCTATACCTTGCCCAAGGCTCTGGACGAGAAGGTCGCCCTGCTGCACCTGGCCAAGCTTGGTGCCAAGCTGACGACCCTGACCAGCGAACAGGCCAACTATATTGATGTGCCGCAGGCCGGTCCCTTCAAGCCGGACCATTATCGCTACTAGGCGATCTAGGCTTTTTGTCTCAGCCACCTCGCAAGGGGTGGTCAAGGGCGCGCGATCGGGGGCATAGAGGCTCCATGTCGCGCGCCCTTTTGATGTCTAGCTTCGTTGCCTCCAGCCGCGTCGGCGGCGGGGCCCAGTCCCTTGCCCTCGCGGTCTTGGGGATTGATGCTGTTCTGGCCCCCACGGTCCTGTTTGGTCGTCATCCCGGTCTTGGGGCTCCGGGCGGCGGCGCGGTCAGTCCGGACCTGTTCCAAGGGGTGCTCGACGGTATCGAGGCCAAGGGCGATTTTGCCGCCTTTGATCTGGTCCTGACCGGCTATTTCTCCCATCCTGACCAGATCGACGCGGCGTCACGCGCCATCGATGCGATCCGCGCCGCGCGCACCGATGCTGGGCTTAGCCCGCCCTTGATCCTCGTCGATCCTGTGATGGGTGACACGGGCAAGGGTCTCTATGTCAAACCCGAGATCGCCGCCGCCTTGGCGCAGCACCTTGTCCCGCGCGCCGATATCCTCGCGCCCAACGCGTGGGAGCTTGGCCATCTGTCCGGCTTACCGGTGACTGATCCCGCCAGCGCTCTCAGCGCCGCCCGCACGATGGGCCGCACGGTGATGGTCTCCTCTGTGCCCTGCGACGACGGATTGGGCGTGGTCTTGGCCCTAAAGGGTGAGGCTTGGCTGGTCACCCATGCCCTTTTGCCCTCGGCTCCGAACGGGGTTGGCGATCTGTTGGCGGCCCTGATGGCGCAGGCCTGTCTTGCTGGCATTGCTCCCCACCATGCCCTTAGCCAAGCGGTCGGCGGGGTCTATGAGGCCATTGAAGCGTGCAAAACGGGCAGCCACGGCGATTTGCCGATTGTAGCGATGGGCAAGCGCTTGACCCAAGGCTCTGATCAGGTGTCCCTGATTTTACTCGACTGACCCTGTTCGACTAAGCCAAGGCCCATCCATGTCCGACAGTCCCCAAATCAACGGCCTTTGCCCTGACCGGTTTGCGGCTGTGCGCGAGGTCTTCGCTCATAATTTTGCCAGCGGACAGGAGGTCGGCGCGCGCTTTGCCTTGGCCGATCGCGGCGAGATCATCATCGACCTCTATGCCGGTCATGCCGACCGCGCCCGGACCCGGCCCTTTGATGAGCAAACCCTGACGCCGATCTTTTCGACCACCAAGCTCTTGGCCAGCCTGATGACCGCCCGCCTCGTCGATCAAGGGCTCTTGGCCTATGACCAGACCGTGGCCTCGATCTGGCCGGAATTCGCCGCCGAGGGCAAGGGCGCGATCACCATCGCTCAGGTCCTGTCCCATCAGGCGGGGCTTTGCGGCATAGCCGAGGCCTTTGATCCGGCCCTCTGGTTCGACTGGGACGTGATCTGCGGCAAGCTTGCAAGCATGGCCCCGATCTGGCCTCCCGGAACCGCCAGCGGCTATCATCCGATCACGGTGGGCTATCTGGTCGGTGAGATCTTTCGGCGGGTAGACGGGCGCACCCTTGGCACGGCGCTACATCAGGACCTTGCCCAGCCCCATGATCTGGATCTCTGGATCGGTCTGCCCGCCAGCGAACATGGGCGCTGCGCCGATATGCAAAGACCCACCGGCATGCCGAATTTGGGCGAGATGACCGAGCCGCGCCGCCTCGCCTTTGGCACGCGCTGGGCTGCGCCCTTGGGCCGAGAGACCCCAGAGTGGCGCGCCTTCGAGATCCCTTCCGGCAACGGCCATGCCACGGCCCCGGCGCTGGCTCGGATCATGGCCTTGCTGGCCGATGATGGACAATTAGACGGGCAGGCGCGTCTTTCACCGGGCACCGCGGCCGAGGTGATGCAGGAACGGATCTGCGGACCCGATCTGGTCTTGCCGCGTAAGGTCAGTTGGGCAGCGGGGCCCATGCGCAACACCATCGAGCCGGTCTTTGGCCCATCGCCGACCATCGTCGGACACTATGGCTGGGGCGGCTCCTGCGCCTTTGCAGACCCTGAAACAGGGCTGTCAGGGGCCTATGTCATGACCCGGCAGTCGGTGCATCTGGTCGGAGACCCACGCGCTACCGCCCTCATCGAAGCGGTCTATCAGAGCCTTTAGTGTGAGAGCGCGTCTTGCACGCCTTCGGGTTCATCTTCTTTAGCAAGCGTCTGAGCAAGATTGACAACGACCCGGCGGCGACCTGCAGACCGTATCGTGCTGTAGGCTCGGATTAATTCCAAGGCACCGGTTTCTTTCAGTTGCACAGCCTCAGCGGCGACCTGATCAGAAACATCCCCTTCGACATCCAGATCGCCAATAAGGTCCTGAACACGGCACTTTAGCGTTCGCGCAATCTCGACCAGACGCGAGAAGCTGACGCGGTTTGCACCCCGTTCATATTTCTGGATCTGTTGAAAGGTCAGTCCGACCTGCACAGCCAAGTCATCCTGAGACAGGCCAAGCGATTTGCGGCGAACCCGAATGCGAGCACCTAAGGCGATATCTAACGGATTTGAAACGTGATCAGTTGTCATGGTGGCCTCTAGCGGTGGTTTTTGGTCTCACGCATCGCGTTAACCTACTGACAAGCCAAAACTTAGCCCTAAATATCAAATTAGGATACTAATGATATTTATCCCAAACGCTCCGCGTGTTTGGGCATAGTGAAAATCTTGTTAAAGCTGTAAAACTGGGCTGACACCCGGATTATTGGGTGAGAATCGCCTGAATTGGTCAAAATTTCCCCACTCCGATTTAGCCCTCTGCGGCAATCGGTCTCGGTGCCATTGAGGGTTGCGGGCCCGGTTAGCACACCTCCCTAATCGAGACGCACAGGCTTGCGTAATAGTTGATATTTCTCCCAAACGCTCCGCGTGTTTGGACGCAGTGAAAATCTTCTCAAAGATGTAAAGCTGGGCTGACACTGGGATTATTGGGTAAGAATCGCCCGAGTTGGTCAAAATTTCCCCATCCCCATTTTGCCCTCTGCGGCAATCGGTCCCGGTGCCATTGGGGCTTGCGGGCCCTGTTGCAACACCTCCCCAATCGGGACTTACGGGCTTGCGTAATAATAGTGGGGGTGAAAAGAATAGAGGGTGGGCGTAAGAGGTAAGGGCACATCATGACTCAAACCAGCGACAGGCTTGATCCTTACGGCCAATCAAGCACGTCTACATGGCCCTCGAGCACGCGGGCTTGGGCAACGGTCTTCGTCCTGCTGGCAGCCTATGCCGTCGCCTTTATCGACCGGCAGATTCTAACGCTCTTGGTTGAACCAATTCGCCGCGACCTGCAGATCAGCGATACCCAGTTCAGCCTGCTGAGCGGTCTAGCCTTTACCCTATTCTACACCGTGATGGGCATACCCTTAGGATGGCTGGCTGACCGGGGGTCGCGGCGCAAACTGATCTTGGTGAGCGTGCTGTTCTGGAGTGCGATGACTGCGACCTGCGGCATGGCCAAGAGTTTTGGCATGCTCTTTCTCGCTCGGATCGGGGTGGGTGTCGGTGAAGCCGGCCTATCTCCCGCCGCCTTCTCTATGATTGCCGACAGCTTCCCGACTGAAAAGCGCTCTCGGGCTCTGAGCCTCTATGCCATGGGGGCCGTTGCGGGGATTGGCTTGGCCCTCATCATTGGCGGGGCAGTCATTGGATGGGCGTCAACGGCACCGCCAGTGGTTTTGCCGATCCTCGGTGAATTGCGCACATGGCAGCTGGCCTTCTTACTGGTCAGCTTGCCAGGACCAGTCCTTGCCTTAGCGGTATGGGCCCTCCGCGAGCCCAGTCGGCAAGAACTAGCCACGACGAACGTCAAAAGCTCAGAGAGCTTTGGCCGCTTCATGCGCAAGCGCGGACGGATTTTCCTGCTGCTAGCGATGGGTTATTCGATCATCGGAGTACCCATCGCTGCCTATCTAACCTGGACACCAGCCTTCATGGTGCGAGCCTATGGCTGGAACATTTCCACAGTGGGCGCGGTCTATGGCACGGTGCTGTTGATCTTCAACACCTCCGGGATTTTTCTTGGCGGGTGGGCGTCAGATCGCTGGATCGCTGCTGGGCGAAAGGATGCCGCGCTTTCTATATCGATTGGCGGCGGCCTTATTGGACTACCCTTTGCGGTCATGGCCCCCTTCATGCCTAACGGTTGGGCAGCCATGGGCTGCATCGCGGCCCTCTCTTTTGGCTTTGGCTTGGCGCAAGGCCTGCCAGCGGTCAGCATTCAGGCCATCGCCCCAAACCAGCTGCGCGCACGTGCCATGGCCCTTTATTTCCTGATCGGCAATGTGGTCGCCTTCACCATCGGCCCCACGGGCGTGGCGATGATCAGTGACTATTGGCTCAAGGATTCAGCCAAGATTGGCGTCGCCATTGGCATGCTGACCCTCATCATGCTGCCCCTTGGCCTTCTTGCGCTCTGGGCAGCCCGGTCCGAGTTTAGGCAGATCGTAGGGGCGGCGGAGCCGGCCGAGGGCACCTAGCCGAAGGGGTGCAGGAGCAGCATGGCGCTTACCCAGGTCAGAACCACCAAGGTTTCAATGACCACCATCGCCACGGGCTTCCAACCGACATGAACCAACTCTCCCAAAGAGGTCTTGGTTCCGAGGGCTGAAATCGCCGCCACGAGACACCAGCGAGAGCCTTCGGAGACATGCTCCATCACGGTCGCTGGGATCAGACCGGACGAGTTGACCGCAACCAGCGCGACAAATCCGACCAAGAAGCCGGGCAAGATCGGTGGCCGCTTGACCCCCTTGGCCACGCCGCCCTTGGGCGTGAAGATGAAGGCGATGACCAGCACGGCAGGCAAGAGCATGGCGACGCGGAACAGCTTGACGATGGTTGCGGTATCGCCCGTGGTCTTGGATAGGCTGTAGCCCGCCCCCACCACCTGAGCCACATCGTGGATGGTTGCGCCCAAGAGTACGCCGCTATCGGTCGCATTTAAGCCCATCGCTGTGGCGAGCAGCGGATAGAGGATCATGGCCACGGTCGAGAGGGTGGTCACCCCGACCACGGTCAGCATGGTGTCGCGCTCTCGGGTCGGTGATTGCGGCAACACGGACGAGATGGCCAGCGCCGCTGACGCGCCACAGATGGCGACCGCCCCGCCGGTTAGGACGCCGAACTGGGGTGAAAGTTTGAAGACCTTTGAGGCCAGCCAACCTGAGAGGATGGTAATCAATACCCCTGCGGCGGCGATAAACAGAACCTCACCGCCCAGCGAACCGATCTGAGCCAGCGTGATGCGGGCTCCGAGCAGAGCGACACCGAGGCGCAAGATGGTGCGGGCCGTAAAATCAATGCCCGGACGGCAACGTTTGTCCTGCCCGACGAAATTGACCGACATGCCCAGCAACAGAGCAAACAACATGACCGGCGCTTTATAATGGTCGGATAGCCACGAGGCTGATAGCGCCACGAGCAGCGCAATAGATAGGCCGGGGGCGATCTTCTTGATGGTCCTGATGAGGCGGTCAAAAAGTCCACGCCCCGGCTCCTCTGGGGCCAAGACGGGCACACCTTCAAGGCTGTCGAAGGACGAAAATGATAGCCGCTCATCAAAAGGCGAAGGGTTCACCATGGGAGCCTCAAATCCAAAATAGACGATGGGGATCGGTCACGGCTGCTCAGCAATGATTTGGTCGATCAGCGCATCAAGCTTTGGGTCGGGCTCAAAGCCGTTGTTCAAGCGCTCAGCGACACGCGGCCACGTCTTGGCGATACCCTGTTCGAGCGAGATGTCGCACTGCCAACCACCGGCCAGATCGGCGATTTTGCGATTGTCGAAGATCTTGCTGTTCGACTTGTCACCAAGCAGCGGGCCTTCCCAATTGGGGTCATAGGCGAGCAGGGTCTTGGTCAGAACGGGACGGATATCCGCGGTCGCGCCGACCTGATGGGCCGCTGCGCGAATGAGCCGGTTCCAGCTGTGGCCAATATTATCGGTGATGTGAAAGGCCTGTCCTAAGGCTTGGTCTTGACCGAACAGCTGGATGAAGGCGCGGGCAAAGTCTTCAGAATGGGTCACGGTCCAGATCGACTCGCCATCGCCCGGCACGATCACCGGCTTGCCGCGCAGCATGCGCCAAACCAGATGGTCGCCCGTAATCACGACGCTGGGTATGCGGGTGCGATAGGTGTGGCTTGGGCGAACCACCGTGACGGGGAGGTGCCCCGCAAGGTGGGCCTCCAGCAGCCTCGCCTCGCAGGCCGCCTTACTGCGGCTATAGGCCCAGAAGGGATTGTCCAACGGGGTCTGTTCAGTGATCAACGCCGTTTGGCTCGGTTTTTGATAGGCCGAGGCCGTCGAGATGAAAATGTACTGTCCGCAGTGGCCACCAAAGGTCTGGATGTCACGCTCTACGGCCTTGGTATCAAAGGCGAGAAATTGGCAGACCACATCAAAACCGCCCTGCGCCAACCCGGCATAGGCCTCGTCATCGGCAAAGTCACCGACCCACTGCTCGACGCCCAGACGGGCCGCGTCAAAGGCCTTGCCGCGATTGAACAGGGTGACCGCATGGCCCGCCCTTTTGGCCGCCTCGACGCAGGCGAAGGAAATTTCACCCGTGCCGCCGATGAAGAGCACCCGCATAGTCGTCATCCCTCTGGCGAGATTTCGCCCCGAACCACGCGGGCACCGCCCAACTCATGGGAGTCGTGAAAATGATTGACCCGTTCTGGCGCATCGATGAACCGAACATTACGGTTGATCCCATAACGACTTGGCGCGGACTCAAAGACGTCTCGCACATCGGACTGAAAGACCAAGCGGCCATCGCCGAGGGTGAGATTGTCCATCAGGCGCAGCGTCGCGTCTGCTTGGCACTGTTCAAGCGTTTGGGGGTCGAGGTCTTGGATATAGAGGCCGCGCCAATGTTTGCAGCGCCCCGCATGATAGGTTGCCGCGATCATGGCGCGAGGCTTGCTGGCCGGATTGGGCACGCCCCGGTGCCACATGCGCGGGTCCCGAAAGCAGACGCCGCCTTCAGGGATCGGCATACGGGCCGGTGGGCTCCACTTTTCGATAAAGTCTGGATAGGGCTCGACCCAATTTTTGGCCCAGTTTACAACATCGGTTTCCAGATGGCTTCTGGGATAGATTTCGGTCGCGCCATTGGCCTCGGTTATCTCTTCAAGGGCGATGGAGCAGCTCAAGGTCGTGGTCGGCGGCGGCCAGCTTTGGCCATCGCGCTGCGCATCCTCAGGGGTCTTCCAAGAATAGGGCCGGTCGAAATGCAGGGGCTGATAGGTGCTGCCCGGGCAATTGACATTGCCATTATAGAAGCCGAGCCAAGCCCCCTCGCCGAGGATGGCCGCCACGACCGCTTCAATCACAGGATTGGCGACAAGGTCGCTGCGCACATAGGGACCATAGCGCCGCAAACCCAGTTGCAAGTGTCCCTCACCGGTATTTTCTTCGTGCCGCGTCTTCTTTCCCGTCGACCGAACGCGCTCGACATCTTCTAGGACGGAGTCTGTCAGAAGGCCGATGGTTTCGTCGGAAACGACATTGCCAACCACCGCGTAGCCGGTTGTGCGCACCGCCTCGGCTATAGCCTGCAAAATCTCAGCCGGAAGGATACCTGACGCGCGCTCTTGATCGGTTAGGTTATAGTTCACGTTGGGTTCCTCACTTCCTGTCGATTATGATTTCAGTTCGAGATTGTCGCGCCAGCGATGGGGGCGATCTTTCGGCCAAAGTTGGATCAGCATGCCGCTGGCCGATTCCGGCTCAACAAACACACGTGGAGTGCCGACGCCGCGAAGGGTGACGCCCTTTTTTAAAAGGTCTGCAACGGCCTCATCTAGATCATCGACGCGGAAGGACAGGAGCCGAAGCCCCTCGCCCTTTTCACGCAGCAACTCGGCATAGATGTTATCTTGAGCCGTTGGCGCGATGAGCTCGATGAAGGTCCCATCCGCCAAAATAAAGAAGGCTTGCGCTAGGCCCACATCGTCAAGATGAACCCGATAGCTGAGCTTGAAACCAAGCTTTTCCCAAGTCTCAATAGCCTCGTCGATGTCGCGGACCAGAAGGACGATATGATCGATTTCGGTCATGGACACGAGATCAGCCCCCTAAGACTTCGGGGTCAGGCGCTACGGCGACGATCCGGGGCATCAGCAGATGGACCCAGCCAAAACCGAGGAGATAGGACACCGACGCAAGGGCCAAGAGCGGGCCATATCCAAAGCCTGCTGTCAGGATCATACCCGTCGCCTGAAGGATCGCGGTCCCAGCCATGTTGCCACAGAAGGCACCGAGACCGATTACCGTGCCGACCTGACGCGACGGCGTCACATCTGTCGCGAGAGAGAAGATATTGACCGAAAAGACCTGATGGGCCCCGAGGGCTAGGCCCAGAATGGCTGTGGCTACCCAGTAGTTGGGTACTGAGGACACAAAATAGATCGGCGTCACCAGCAAGGCAGCCAGCAAGAGCGAGCCCTTGCGCGCGTTGTTCAAGCTGATGCCGCGAGCCATTAGCTGCCTAGGCAACCATCCGCCTAACAGAGCGCCTAGGGCACCGCAGATATTGATGATGGCGAGGGGCGCAGCATATTGCGCGAGGCTGAGGTGGAAGACCCGGTGGAACAGGTCGGGCATCCAGAACATCAAGAACCAATAGATCATGTCCGAGAGCACCTTGCCGCCTGCGACGGCCCAAGTGCCCTTGGTGGTCAGAACGTCACGCCAGCGCACCCGATCCGCCGCCGTTGGGTTCACATGGGCGGCATGTTCGGAGCCCTTTCCGGGCGCGAATAGGTACCAAGCCACGACCCAAATCAGTCCCAGCCCACCCATCACCACAAAGGTATTGGCCCATCCAAATTTGAGGGCCAGCCAAGGGATAAGGAGCGGAATTAAGATGGCTCCGGCAATACCGCCAATCGCGCTCATCATACCCAGCGCGAGCGATCGGTCCTCATTGCGGAATACGGCCGCGATGGTCTTGATATTGGTCGGGGTGCCCATCGCCTCTGTGGCACCGAGCGCGACGCGGGCGAGTGTGAACTCTCCCATGGTCCGGGCAAAGGAGTGCACGATCGCAGCAATACTCCAGCTGCCCACGCCAACGGGATTGGCACGGCGCCAGCCGATCCGGTCGACCAGCCAACCGGTGCCTAAAAGGGCTATTGCGGCAGAAAATTGGAACACGGCGGCCAGATGGCCATAGTCCGTGTCGGTCCAGTGTAACTCCTCCTGCAGCATCGGCTTGAGGATGGAGATGATCTGGCGGTCAGCGCTGTTCAGCAAACTGCCGGTGATCAACATAAAAATGATCAGTCGGGTGCTGGGAGTCCACATTGACGATTTCATGAGACGACACCTGAGGACCGCTGAAGGCTTGAGGCAAACAGTGTAGGCCCCAACTTAAAAAAGGGTCGATGGCGGCTGCGCCATCGACCCAATAGTTCAAGACTAGAAGTTCTTGTGAAGGATAACGCCGAAGTAACGGTTGAAGTCGCGCGGCACCTGGCCGATCAAACCGCCGTTCGCCTGGGAGATGAAGCTGCGATATTGCTGATCCAAGATGTTCCGGACCACCAAGCGCGCAGACCAATCATTCACATTATCAGTCAAGGCCACCGAAGCGTTCCAGATGCCATAGCTCGGCGAGATCGTGTCCGGCGTTTTGGTGATTCTGTTTTGCTGTTCTGACTGCCACGTATAGTTGGTGTTCAGATCAACAGACATACGCTCAGACTGATAGGCCGCATATTGCGCCCGCACCGAGAACTTGTCCTTTGGAGCCAAGGGCAAGGGCTTGCCGTCGACCTGGCAGCTGGCTGCCGCGTTTGGCGGACAGTTGAACTTCTCGATCCGAGCATCAAGGTGGGTGTAGTCGACCGAGAGGGTCAGGTTGTCGACAAACTTAGCCACCGCATCAATTTCAATGCCCTTGGTCGAGACATCACCCGCATTGATCAGGCGCGTGATGATCGCGCCCGCAACGATATCGGGCTGGTTGGCCTGATAGTTGGACACATCATCGTTGAACAGAGCGACATTGAACTGAAGGCGACGATCGAACAGCCGTGACTTGACGCCCGCTTCAAAGGCCTTCGAGGTTTCAGGGTTCAGGGTGTTGGTTTGCAAAGCCGTCTGGTTGAAGAAGACGTTGAAGGCCGGACCCTTATAGCCACGCGAATAGGTGACATAGGCGTGGGTGCTGTCATTGACATCATATTGCAGACCAACGCGGCCAGCATAGTCCTTCACGTGGGCGCGGCCCTC
The DNA here is from genome assembly GCA_937952995.1 of uncultured Caulobacteraceae bacterium. Classification (GTDB taxonomy): domain Bacteria; phylum Pseudomonadota; class Alphaproteobacteria; order Caulobacterales; family Caulobacteraceae; genus CAISGS01. The sequence continues at coordinate 4,666 of CALFYB010000090.1, read as the reverse complement.
ACCGACAAAGGACGGGTTGATACCGGGCACAGCCGTTGCGGAGGTCGAATAACGCGACGAGTAGAAACGCAGTTGGTCGTCAACAAGGCGCGCACCGACGATGGCCCGGAACCGCTCTGAGAAGTTCAGGTTGGCTTCACCAAAGGCCGACTGATGGGTTGGTGTCGCGCCAAAACGGTTAAAGCCGTAGTTGGTGACGGTTGAACCATTGGCCAGCAGCTGGGTCGTGTCGCGACGATAGTTTTCCTTGTCCGGGGCATGCATGAAATAGAGGCCCACGACATAGTCGAGGAACTTGCCCTTCGGAGAGCTCAAACGGAACTCTTGGGTATATTGCTTGGTCCAGACGTGACCGAGGTCAACCTGTTGGGTCGGCGTCAGGGTCGTCAGGCTTGAATAGCCATCCAGATCGCCGCGCTGGACATTGCGCCAGTAGCGGAAGGCCGTGATCGAGGTCAGATCAAAGCCACCCAGCTCATAGTTCGCCTGAACAAAGGCACCCGAGTTCATGTCCAAGACGCTCGATGGCGAGTTCAAAGACACGTCGGTATTGTCCATCGACGCGGTGAGCCCTTGAGCCGACAGGATCTTGGGGAGGTTTACGCTGTTGGTCCTGATGCCGCTCGGATAGGCGATGTTGTAGGTCGCGACATAGATGGCTCCCGTCGATTTCAGATTGGAGTCGGTATAGTCGACGCCTGCCAGAACGCTGAACTTTGGAGTTGGCGTGAACAGGAGCTTGCCGCGGAAGCCTTGGCTCTTGTAGCCATTGTTCTTCGTGCCGTTGAAGATGTTATCGACATTGCCTTCGTAACCGCTGGTCACGGCTGCCAGTCGGCCGCTCAGAACGCCCTTGACGATTTCGCCGTTCACCGCGCCGGAAACGCGATATTCGTTGCCCTGGTAGTAGGCACCTTCGATATAGCCGCTCGCCTCAGCGGTTGGGTTGGTCGTGATGATGTTGATCACGCCGGCCGATGCGTTCTTACCGAACAGCGTGCCTTGTGGGCCGCGCAGCACCTCGACCCGGTCCAGATCGACGATATCGGTCACCATCTGACCGGGGCGTGCCAGAACCACGCCGTCGACGACGGTCGACACGGTCGGCTCAGCGCCTGGCGAGGTGGTGATGGTACCCAAGCCACGGATTAGCAGCGAGGCGTCCTTGTTCGAGGGTGAAGTTCTCGTCTCGACACTGGGGATGACGGCCACCAGATCGACGATATTGTTGCGGTTTTCTTGGCGAACCAGGGCCCCGTTGACGACGCTAACCGCGACCGGCGTGGTTTGCAGCGACTCGTTGCGCAGACGGGCGGTCACCACCACCTCTTCGACCTGATTGTCAGCCTTAGTCGCAGTCGGTGCGGCTGCGGTTTGGGCCATAGCTGCGCCAGCAAGGCTTGAGCTTGCCAAAAGTGCTGCAACGAAGGCGCTTCGCGATGTATTTCTCAGCAGGATGCTGGTGGACGTCTTTACGGACATTTGCATTTCCCCATGTCTTCCGTTTGTTTCAAAGTCGATATTTTATAAAGGCTAGAGGCCGAACTCTGCCATCTCTACGGATCTTTTTTCACGCGCACTAATCTCTGCGGCAGCGCCGATAGCGACCGCCAAATAGCCGTCTTGAGCGGTCACTTCGACGGGTCCAACCCCACGAACAGCGGCGTTGAACTTTTGATGTTCATAGAAGGTCGAGCCGTGATGGCTACCGGCGTTGAGCGCGGTTTCGTCGGTTTCAACGATCTCGCGCGAGACATTTTTAGGGTTCCGGAACCCGACCCGAGGCGCATAGACCAAGGCACCTTCAGGAATGAACAGGTCTAGCCGGGCCTTATCGCCCACGGCCGTCACCTCTTCTTGGTTCTCCGCCCCATCCGCGAACATCGACAGGTCCAACATGGCGCGAACGCCATTGGCGAAATCAACGGTCGTATAGCTGTTGTCGATAATGTCGGGCGTCTCGCCGTTATAGCGCTCGTCCTTGTGATTGACGTCCATCGCGCCAGAGCAATAGACGCGCACCGCTTCCGATCCGACAATCAGACGCATCAGGTCAAAGAAGTGGCAGCACTTCTCGACCATGGTCCCGCCGGTATTACGATTAAATCGGTTCCAATCCCCAACCTTGGGCAAGAACGGGAAGCGATGTTCGCGGATCGACAACATCTGCAACCGTCCGACCTTACCGGCATGGATCTGGTTTACGTACTCGACCATCGGCGGCATGTAGCGATATTCCATCGCCGTCCAGAACGGGGCTGAAGACTGCGCCGCACGCTCGACGACCCACTTGGCATCCTCCAGCGTCGTCGCCAGCGGCTTTTCGCAAAGGATAGCGAGGTTAGCGTCAAACAGGGGCTCGAGGACCTTGCGGTGGGTATAGTTCGGGCTTGCGACGATCACGGCATCGACCAGACCGCTCTTGGCCAAGGATGCACTGTCGGCAAAGGTTGCAACGGTCTCGCCGCCAGCGCCCAGCGCTTCGCGGGCGAGGTCGATAGATTGGGCGACGGGATCTGCCAGCGCGGTGACGACAGCACCGGGTGTAATGGCCAGATTGCGGATGTGCTCACGAGCCATCAGCCCGGCACCCACAATACCGTAACGCACCACCTCAACCACATTCCGCCCCTTGATTATTATATGACAGCGTTAACTTATGCTTGTTTTTAAACAAAGGGCAAGGGCGCAAAACCCCAAGCCGACCGTTCAAGATGGCGAGAAAATCTAACTTAACATCCTGTATTTTTGTGAGTTACTGGTCAAAATCCAATTGAGGATACCAACGTTAATGGGGTGACCTGAGCCCTAACTTCTGTTGCGCCTATGCTCCGTATGCAACAGTTGGCAGGGCGTTTACGGGCTCTGAAATCGCTCGCCGAGGGGATACCAATCTATTTCTGTCCTATTTCTGTCCGATTAGGACAGAAGCCGCCAGCGACCTTCGGCGGGGGTTCGCTCAGCGCGATTGCGGCGCAGACGTCGAGGCGCGAAGCACCAGTTCATGCGGCAAACGTCGATGGACGGCCTTGGCCTGGCCCTCGAACAATAACGCCGTCGCCGCATAGGCCAGATCACGCGTGGGTTGGCGAACAGTGGTCAAGGGCGGCCAAAGCTGGCTCGCCAAGGCCGTATCATCAAATCCGGCAACAGAGAGGTCGCGCGGCATCGACAGGCCTCGGCGATGGGCAACGGTCAAAACACCGGCGGCCATATCGTCATTACTGGCAAAGATGGCTGTGGGCGGCTGAGGCAAGTCGAGCAGAATATCGGCAGCCGCCTCGCCCGAGGCAAAGTCAAACAGCCCAGGCCGGACATATTTGGGCTCAAATTCGATATTGGCGCGGTCCAAAGCACGGCGATAGCCGAACAGTCGCTGATCACTGGCTGTATGGTTAGGGTGGCCAACAATGAAGCCTATGCGGCGATGACCCAGCGCGATCAGATGGCTCGTCATGTCATCGGCCGCCTGTACATCATCCATCGATACGGACGAGGAGCGGCCGTGCTCGGTGCCCGGAGAGATCCGCACATAGGGTATGCCGCGTCGTTCCAGCTCATCCAAAGCCGAGAGGGCGTCGGTCATGGGAGACGAAAGGATCACGCCATCAACCTGGGTCTGGTCGATGAGCGCGCCGACCTCATCGACCAGCTGGGGCGAGGCTGCATCGCTCGGCTGTGCGAGCAGGCGCACGCCCTCCTCGATACAGCGGGCCCAGACGCCGGTTTGGATCTGGTGGATATAGTGTGGACTGTGATTGTCGTAGATCAGCGCGATCTGATGGCTGCGCCGACCGGCCAAGGTGCGGGCTGCGGCGCTGGGCTTGAAGCTGAGTTCGGCGACGGCCTTTTCAACCCGCGCCCGGACCTCTTCGGAGACGTAACGCTCGTTGTTAAGGACGCGGGAGACGGTCTTGATCGAGACCTGTGCCAGCGCGGAAACATCTTTAATGGTTGCCCGCATAATCGCCTATTCGCCCTTACTGAGGCCTTTTACCCGCAACCTTGCGCCTACTTTATCCCGAAACTGAGCGCCAGCCGAATTAGACCAGCGGCCCGTGGTCGATGTGGGGCAGGACGTGCCGGGCAAAGAGGTCGGCCTCTGCAGCATGCGGATAGCCAGACAGGATGAAGGCCTCAATGCCCATGGCCCGGTAGTCGTTTAGCTTGGCCAAGACCTGATCAGGATCACCGACAATCGCGGCACCGCAACCAGACCTTGCCCGACCGATGCCGGTCCACAGATTGGCCTCTGCATAGCCATCGTTGCCCGCCGTCTCGCGAAGGGCGACCTGTGCCTGAACACCGGCTGAGGTGGAATCCAACGACTTGGCCTTGATTGCAGCACCGACTTGAATGTCGAGCTTGCTGAGCAGGCGGTCGGCGGCGGTGCGGGCTTCAGATTCGGTGTCTCGCACGACCACGTGCGCCCGGTAGCCAAAGCGCAGGGTCCGGCCATAACGCGCGGCGCGGGCGGTCATATCCGCGATGATTTCCGCAACGGCTTCCTTGCGATCAGGCCACATCAGATAGACGTCAGCACCCTTGGCCGCCGCATCGCGAGCATCTTCGGACAGGCCGCCAAAATAGAGCAAGGGGGCCTTGCCCGAATGGGTCCGGATACGGGGCGGTTCGACCTTCAGATTCCAGAACTCGCCTTGGTGAT
>CALFYB010000089.1 GCA_937952995.1 uncultured Caulobacteraceae bacterium | reverse complement strand
GCATGCCTTGGGTCGGGTCGTGATTTTCCCAGAAGGTCTTAAGCAGCGCCTCGTAAGAGATGATGGAGGGATCGAACACGACCTTGACCACCTCTGTATGGCCCGTACGGCCGCTACAGACCTCCTCATAGGTCGGATTGGGCGTCAGCCCTGCGCCATAGCCCACAGCCGTCAGCGCCACGCCTGGAAGCTTCCAGAACACCCGCTCGACACCCCAAAAACAACCCATAGCCAGATACGCCACCTCTAGCCCCTCACCATAGGGGCCCTTCAGCGGCAAACCGGTCAGCAGATGGGTCCGCGCCGTCGGTATGGCCATGGCCCGGCCCGGCAAGGCGGTCTCAGCGGTCGGCAGGTCGAGAGATTTCTTAGCAAACAGCATGGCGGGCTCCATCATCATGTCCCTGCAATATAGGCCGCTAACGGTTAAATGTCAGGCCATGCGAAAAAACGCACTCTACCCGTTGTCCTAAGCGCTTAGGTCTGTATATTCCGCGCCTTCCTGACCGGGACCAACCCCCGGCTCAGATCAGCCCTATCCACCGCCAAGGTCGCAAGATTTTGGCCATACGGATAGGACCTGTGGTGATGGTGCGGTGGCCGAGTGGTTGAAGGCGCACGCTTGGAAAGCGTGTTTAGGTGAAAGCTTAACGTGGGTTCGAATCCCACCCGCACCGCCAGCGGCCAAATGAGGCCCAAATCCAAACGTCTCTTAATTCCGCATTCTTCCAAAATATGGCTGATTTACAGGAGTTTAAACCATTTTGGGTTGGTCTCAGCGGATAGCCTTACGGCCAAACGATTATTGGAAATTTCACGAAATTGAATCGCTACCATTACTATTTTTGCGAACCGGAAAACCGATAGTCATAGGGAAATGGCGCAAATCCGCCGGTTTTTAGGTCTAGCAAGCTTGTCACTGAAGTGCGCTCAGTACGGCTTTATGGCCGACCACCATTGCTGCCTGCCTCAGGCCCAACTGTGCGCCATTGAGGTCCTTTTGCATCGAACTTAGCCTGCCCGATGGCAAAGAGAAAAAGCACCCTCGATGGGGCCACCCAGTCAAGTGAACAACGACTGTCCGATTTCATAGAATTCATAGACCGGACCATTCAAAGTCTGCGTCCCTGTGCCAACGCATATGCAGTCATTCAACCATGCCAAACGGTCACTGCCGCTTTCTAGCCGTGCGGTCGCCGCCAAAGAATATTCGTCAGGCTGTAGTAGTGCGCCGCGGCTAAAGCGCTCCATAGCCTCGGGTGCCGCGAGGAACCGCCCTTGGTAGGTCAGGTAGATCAGCGCGCCCTCGTCCGTCTGAAGCACCAATCGGACATCGATCACCATTACTCCGTCGGGCCGGTTAACCACCCAATCTGCCCCGGGCAACACAGTGCCTCGCAGGCGGTCGCCATTGAATGTACCGCCAGTAACCGGGGCAATTCTTCGTCGGCCTGCTGGCGTTTTGCCGATGTTTGTCATGCCTGCGAAATCGACGTTCAACGCAAGGGTGAAAAGGTGGCGATGGCGCAGTGCGGCCGAGGGCAGATTTTCAGTCATGGACATTAGGCTATCAGCCGGTCCATGCTGGCGCAAAGGGAGAGTTGTAGATGGATATCATTGCGCGGCGTCCGCGACCTTCAGTGCAGGACGTTTTGGCCGAGGACACAAATCCAGCGCCAGCGATTATGCGCGAGGAATCTCCCGCTATGGGCCTCAGCGACGAGGATGTTTCGACCGAACGCTATTTCGACAAGGGCTGGCACGACCGTGAGGTGGAACAGGTTTGGCGCAAGTGCTGGCAGATGGCCTGCCGTGTCGAGCACATCCCGAATGTTGGCGATCACGTAATCTATGAGATCGTCCATGATTCCCTGATCGTGATCCGCACCGCACCGGACGAGATCCGGGCCTATGTTAATTCATGTCTCCATCGCGGCACTCTGCTACGCACCGCAGGTGGTTGCGTGAAGCAGTTGCGCTGCCCTTTCCACGGCTGGACCTGGAAGTTGGATGGCACGCTCTCTGCTCTGCCGGGGCAATGGGATTTTCCGCATGTCGACAAGACGAAGATGAACCTGCCTGAAGCCAAGGTCGGGCTTTGGGGTGGTTTCGTCTTCGTGAACTTCGACCAAGATTGCGAGCCACTCGAGAGTTATCTGGAAAACCTCCCCGAGCACTTTGCCGCCTTTAATTTGGAAGATCGTTACGTTGCCGCGCATGTCGCCAAGATCATGCCGTGCAACTGGAAATTGGCGATGGAAGCGTTCGTCGAGGCTTACCATGTGAGCATCGCCCATCCACAGGTGATGAGCTATTACGGGGACAGCAACACGCAATATGATATTTGGCCGGGCGTGCGGCATGTTAGCCGAATGCTCAGTGTCCAAGGTGTGCCATCGCCATCCACGAAAGGCATTTCCGCCGAACGAACCATCGAGGAGATGCGGCGCGACGTGCCCTTCTTCGCTGGCAAGCCGATCACCGTGGAAGAGGGTGAAACCGCTCGCAAAAAACTGGCTGAACGCGCCCGCGAGAGGATTTCACGCAGCATTGGACGCGATATGTCGGACCTATCCGACACGGAATCGCTCGACCTGATCGAATATATGCTGTTCCCGAATATGGTGCCGTGGGGCGGCCAGGCTCTGCCTATAACCTATCGATTCCGCCCTAATGGTGACGATCCAGAGAGTTCGATCATGGAGATCATGTTCCTGTTTTCAAAGGCTGCTGATGGCACACATCCGCTGCCAGCAACCATGACCCTACTGGGTCCAGATCAAAACTGGAGTGACGCGCCGGAACTTGGCTCGGCCGCAATGGTGGCAGATCAAGATACTGACAATTTGATGCGCGTTCAGAAGGGCCTTCGCGCCTCTAAGAAGCCTGGTGTAACACTTGCGCGCTACCAGGAAAGCCGGATCCGGCACTACCATGATACGCTTGACGCCTATATGGCCAACAAACGAGGCTGACAGCGAAGGCACCTGATCCCTTAGGAATTATAGACCTAATTGACTTGAAAAAGACACGGCTACCTTGGGCGTGAAATTGGGCACCCTTTGCCCAGTCGTGAGGTTCAAGATTTTACAATAATATATTTAAATCAATAATTTATGCCTAGAAAAGGTTGGATCCGGGTCGACGACGCTCCGCCAGCTCTGACTCAGCCAACTGTCATTGTGGATTGCCCAAGTTGTGCAGACCTCTGGGTGTTTGGGACCAGTCCCACCGCGACTGCCACCAGCGTCGTTTCGAATGAATCTGGGCAAGATGCGGCGTACATAGGCACCTTGCGACTAGCCGTCGCCCGGCGCGCTGGTTAAACAGCCTTGCCGTCCGGACACGCTCGCGGCGCAATGACCGACAGATCACAGGCTCGCTTAAGTCAAAAAGCAGGATGGCATGACGAACGACAAGATCTTGATCGCTGGCGGAGGAATTGCCGGATTGACGCTGGCTCTGACCCTTCATGACATCGGCGTGGCCTGTACCGTCTTCGAAAATGTGCCCGAACTGCTGCCGCTTGGCGTCGGGATCAATCTTCAGCCCAATGCGGTGCGCGAACTGGAAGAGTTGGGCATTGGCGAGGCTGAACTCGACAAGGTCGGCATCCCAGCGCGGGAATGGGCGCTGGTCGGCCTTAATGGACGGGACGTTTACAGCGAGCCGCGCGGCAAAGGGGCCGGGTATAGATGGCACCAATATGCCGTCCATCGCGGTGCCTTCCATCTCCTCCTCTACCGTCAAGTCATTGCGCGGCTCGGACCGGACGCCGTGCGTTTAGGCGAAAAGGTAAGCGGCTATCAAAAACAGCCCGATGGCAGCGTGATCGCCCAAATCACGCGCAAGGACGGCAGCCAGACGCAAGCGACAGGTCGGCTGCTGATCGGTGCCGATGGCATCCATTCTGCGATCCGCGCGCAGATGCACCCAGACCAACCACCCATCCATTGGGGCGGCACAATCATGTGGCGCGGCACAGCCAAGGGCGTGCCGATCCGATCCGGCTCATCCTTTGTCGGGCTCGGGACCGCGCGTCACCGCGTCGTTTTCTACCCGATCTCTGCGCCTGATGCGGATGGTCTGTCGGACATCAACTGGATCGCCGAGAAGACCTATGACGACCAGCATGACTGGCAAAAAAGTGGCTGGTTCCGTCCGACCCCGCTGTCCGAATTTGCCCATGAATTTGACGGGTTTGTCTATGACTGGCTCGACCTGCCAAAGCTGATGGCTCAATCGGCAATGGCCTATGAAAACCCAATGATTGACCGCGACCCCCTGCCCTCGTGGGTCGATGGGCCCGTCGCGCTGATGGGCGATGCGGCCCACCCAATGTACCCCACCGGCTCCAATGGCGCGTCTCAGGCTATTATCGATACCCGCGTGCTCGGCAGACACCTTGTCGAGACCGGCGTCACGGCGCAAAGCCTTGCGCGGTATAATGATGAGCTTTGCGCACCCGTGGGGCGACTCGCGCTACGCAATCGCGGGGATGGGCCGTTCGGCTTGCTTCGGCTGGTAGACGAACGCTGCGGCGGCGTGTTCGATACTATAGATGATGTTGTCAGCGAAGAGGACCGCAAGCAGTTCATGCTCGCCTATCAGACGGCGGCAGGATTCGCGCGTGACGCGCTAAATGCTGCTCCACGGACTATCCCGGTTGGGGCCCGTGTGAAAAAGGAGATGCTGCCATGACCATTGCGCTTGAGGAAATCTGCACATTCTCAGTCGATCTCGCACGCCCACATGAGATTGGGAAGAGCACGGGAGGCGCGCGCCGGATCATCCCGATCGTAGGCGGCAGGGCGGAAGGTGCCCGCCTATCTGGCAAGATTTTAAACCTCGGGGCAGACTGGCAATCAATGGAAGGCGAAACGCTCGCCCATCTTGACGCGCGCTACGCCATCGAAACGGACGATGGTGCCCTGATCGAGGTCACCAGCCAGGGCCTGCGCTCCACGTCTATCGAAATCGCCCAGCGGATCGCCTCAGGCGAAACGGTGGACCCAGAAACCTATTACATGCGCACCCTGATCCGCTTGGGTAGCGGCGATCCGCGCTATGGGTGGGTCAACCAATCTCTCTTTCTCGCCAAGGGCGGAAAATTCGGGTCCACAGTGCGCTTGACCGTCTACCGCGTCGGCTGAACCAAAGGCATTGGCCGCGACAATAGCATGCACACGAAGCCGATATTGAAGCGCACAGGCCCTTGCGTGACCTAGGGGCGTGGCCCTAGGGTTTGATCCTGATTAAAAGGGACATGCACCATGGCTAAGCCGCCTGCCGGATTTAAGACTCGCCTCGAGCCGCAAGATGAGTTTCCGCACGATCCCGGCGATGCCAAGAACTATAATGAGAGCATGTATTTCAACGTCTTCGATCCCGCATCGAAGGTCGGGGGCTGGTTCCGGATCGGAAACCGGCCCAATGAGCAATATGCCGAGATCAGCGTCTGCCTCTATTTGCCAGATGGGCGCATCGCCTTCGCTTTTGCTCGGCCCGCGATTGAAGCCAATACGGAAATGGCCGCAGGCGGACTTCGGATCGAGGTGCTGGAACCGTTCAAGCGATTGAGGGTGAGCTATTCAGGCAAGGCCCTCTTGCTGGAGCGCCCCCACGAGATGGCCGATCCCAAGACCGCTTACCGCAACAATCCGTCGGTCCCCTGTACGGTGGAGCTAGACTATGAGGGTGTGTCGCCCATGTATGGCGGCGAGACGGTCAAGGAAGATGGCACCCCCATCGAGATCGACCCGGAAAAATCCTTCGCCAAGGCGCACTATGAACAGCACTGCGCGGCGCGGGGCGTGATTACCGTTGGCGATGAGCGGTTTGAACTTTCAGGCTTTGGCCTGCGCGATAAGTCGTGGGGGCCACGCCATTGGCAAGCCATTGACTGGTATCGCTGGTGCCCGATGAACTTTGGCCGGGACTTTGGCATGATGCTGTCGGTGATCGGCAATGGTCAGGGCGGGGCCTATCAGGGCGGCATGGTCTTCCGCGATGGGATCTACGACCTGATCACCGAGTGCGTTATCGACAGCGACTGGGACGAGAACGACTACCAGACCGCCTTGCGCGCCAAGGTCAAGACCGAGGGCGGCAAGTCCTATGAGGTCACAGGCCGGGTCCTATCGCTGATCCCCCTGCGTAACCGCCGCGTCACGCCCGAGGGCCAAGAGCTCCAGACCCGGATCACCGAAGGCATGACCGAATACCGTTGCGGCGAGTTGGTTGGCTATGGCCTGAGCGAATATCTCGACCAGATCGTCGATGGCGTCCCTAGCGGCCGCAAGGCCGGGTACTAGGCCGGGCGCGCCGTCTAGGCCTCTTCAGGCAAGAGTTCGGTGTCGATCTGGGCCTGCATGGCGGCAGCGTAGCGCGGGCCTGCGATAGCACCGGGCGCGAAGATGGCTTCGACCTCGGCCAAGACCTTCGGGTCGATCGTCAGGTGCGCCGCTGACAGGTCCTCGTCCAGATGGGCGATGCTGCGGGTTCCAGGGATCGGCACGATGGTCTCAGACCTAGACAGGACCCAGCCCATCGACAGTTGCGCGGCCGTCAAGCCCGCCGCCTTGGCCACCTGCGTAAAGCGCGCGAACAGTTGAAGATTGTGCGACAGGTTGGGCTCTTGGAACCGAGGCATATGGTTGCGAATATCGCCCGCCTCATAGTTGGCATCTTTAACGCCCCCGGCCAGGAAGCCCCGCGCGACCGGCGAGAAGGCAACAAAACCGACACTCAGCTCTTGGCAGGCGGCTAAGACGGCGACTTCAGGATTGCGAACCCACGGGGAATATTCGCTCTGCATGGCGGCGATAGGATGGACGGCATGGGCGCGGCGAAGGGTGGCCGCAGACATTTCAGACAGGCCAATCGCCCCGATCTTGCCCGCCTCTTTGGCGCGAACCAAGGCTCCGACGGAGTCCTCAATCGGCACCTTTTTGTCCAGGCGGTGCATGTAATAGAGGTCGATATGATCGGTATTGAGCCGGACCAGCGCCTCATCCAAGGTCTTGGTCATGGCATCTGGATGGCCGTTCAAGATGCGCTGGCCATCTTGAACATCGAGCACGCACTTGCTGGCCAGAACAAACTCTTTGCGGCGGTGCATCAGCGCCTTGGCCACAAGCCGCTCGTTGGTGCCTTGGCCATAGATGGCGGCTGTGTCGAAGAAGGTGACCCCCGCGTCGAGCGCATGTTGCAACAGCTTGATACCGTCAGCCTCAGAGGGCGGGGTGCCATAGGCATGGCTCAGGTTCATACAGCCCAGACCAATGGCCGAAACCGATAGGGGTCCGATTTGACGGATGGGAAGTGTGGCCACGGGTCTGTCCTTCAATCACATGCTGAGCTTAGGGCGTGCGCAAGCTCTGGCCTGTCAGACGCAAATTGGCAAGAGCGAGCGGTTCGCTCAGACCGCGACTAGAGCATCCAGCCGTGGCTCGTGTCCTGCTTGCCAGTGATCTGAAAGGCGAAATCTGCCACGCCGTCGCCATTGACGTCGCCGCTGAAGGTCGTGGTGTTGCTGACCGCATCATAGGTCAGTGTCGCTTGACCGGCCTGCTTGGAGAAGGCAGTGACAAAGCTGAAGGCCTGATCCCCCGCCAGCGCGCTATCGGCATCGATCCGGGTCAGGTCGATATAGTCGCCATCGGTCCAGCTAAAGTCAGTGATCCGGTCGACGGCAGCCGATGTGCTATCGCTGGTCGCGGTGAAAATGAACCTATCAGCCCCGGCACCGCCTGTGAGGCTATCCTTGCCACCACCGCCGGTGAGGAAATCGTTCCCCGCGCCGCCGGACAGGATATTGGCGCCCGCGTTGCCGAGGATGATGTTGCTCAGATCATTGCCCGTGCCGTTGATCGCCGTCGTGCCTGTCAGGGTTAGGTTTTCGACATTTGCGGCGAGGCTATGGGTCACGCTCGAATTGACCGTATCGACACCCTCATTGGCGAGCTCTCGAACGATATCGCCTGCATTATCAAC
>CALFYB010000088.1 GCA_937952995.1 uncultured Caulobacteraceae bacterium | reverse complement strand
AGGGCTGACAGACCCTCAAATACTGCCGATCCAAAATGACGCGCTGCCTCGTCCAGATAACCGCTCAGCACCCGCACGGCCCCGGCCCGGTTGCCGCGAAACAGCAGGTCCATCAGCAAGAAGGCGATGTCATATTGGATGTCGATGTCGCTGAGCTGATCATTGAACTCGATACAGTCGAACGCCACCGGCTCGTCGTTCTCGATGAAGATATTGCCCAGATGCAGATCGCCGTGGCAGCGCCGTCCCAGCCCCAAGGCTTGGCGCGCGTTGAGCAGGGCTGACTGCTTGGCAAAGGCCCGGTCGGTGGCCTCGACGAGAACCTCTACCGCCTCCGCGCCCAAGACCGGGGCCAGATGGCGCAGATGTTCGGCGTTCGATGTGATCGTGTAGCCCAGCGCCGTCGTTCCCCCGCCCTGCGGCTTGACCTCTGCGGCCCGGTGCAGACCGGCCACGACCCGGCCGAGCCGCTCGGCCAGATCGCCCTGCACCTTGTCCGGCTGAAGGGACAGGACCGAGCCATCGTCAAAGCGGCGCATCTCCAGCGCCCATTCCAGCACCTCGCCCGGACCATCCATCTCTAGCCCGCCATGGGCCTTTCGGGTGATGGTGCGCAGGGCACGGTAAATGGTCGGTGCCGTCGCCCGATTAAACTCCAACTCCCGCTCCAAGGCCCAGCGGCGCTTGTCTCGGGTCGAGAAGTCCAGATAGCCCAGATCGACGGGCCGCTTGAGCTTGAAAGCCAGATCGCCCTTGAGCACCACCCACGCGCAATGGGTCTCGATCAGCCGGTCAGCATCCGCCGCCAGCCAAGCGCAGACTTCGTCACAGATGGGGTCGTCGATCAGGTGGGCCAAAATAATCTCCGTCCGGTGTCCCCCTCACCCCACCCTCTCCCCCAAGGGGGCGAGGGCTTTACATTCTTAGCCCTCTCCCTGTGGGAGAGGGTTGGGTGAGGGCCTTTTCTATACTTTTTTCACTTCACCCAAAAAGGCCGTCACAGCCTCCAAGGCCTCGACCAAGCCCACCCGCTGGATGGTCACCCCTTCGGGCAGGCTGGAGAACAGTCTCGTTGGCGCGGCGGGATCGAGCATGACAAAGACGCCCTTGTCATCGGCCCGCCGGATCAGGCGGCCAAAGGCCTGGGCAATCCGCGCCCGCGCGACGCTGTCGTCATAGCCGCGCCCGCCAAACCGCTCGCGCCTAGCCTTGTGCAGCATGTCCGGACGCGGCCACGGCACACGGTCAAAGGCCAAAAGCCGTAAGGACCGGCCCGGCACATCGACACCGTCGCGCACAGCATCGGTGCCCAGCAGGCACGAATTTTCCTCCGCCCGGAAGATGTCGACCAAGGCCCCGACCTCGAGCCCGTCGACATGCTGGGCATAGAGGGCCAGCCCCTTGTCGGCCAAGGGGGCGGCGATCTGGTCATGCACGGCCCGCAGCCGCCGGATCGCGGTGAACAGGCCAACCCCGCCGCCGCCCGCCGCCAAGAACAGCTCGCGCATGGCCGCCGCGATCTGGCGCGGATCATCTCTGGCCACATCGGTGATGACAAAGATGCGGGCGTTTTTCTCATAGTCGAAGGGCGAGGCCAGCTTCAGGGTCTTGGGCCGTTCGGGCAGGCGGGCAGCCCCGGTGCGCATCTCTGCCAGCGCAAACGGGTCGCTCAAGGCCGGATCGGCCAAGGTGGCGCTGGTCACCAAGACCCCGTGGGCCGGGGCCAGAACCGCCGCCCGCAAAGGCTCGGTCGGATCGACCCAGTGGCGGCGATAGGCCCCGTCAACGACCCGGCCATAGAGATAGGTCGCCTCGAACCAGTCGACGAAATCGGGATCATCCTCGGCCTGTTCTTCCAAGGCCTTGAGCATGGTGCGCCAGGCCGGAAGGGCCATGCGCGCGCGCCGGTCGATGCCGCGCAAGGCCCCCTCGATGCGGGCCCGGTCGCCGGTGGGCAGCTCATCAGCCTCGGAATCCAGCAAATCTTCCAAGTGACGAGCAAAGGCCACCAGCGGGGCCTCGATGGCGGCGAGGGCTCGGGCAGCATCGCGGGCGGCGATACGCACCGGCTCGACCGTGGGCCGGGCGGCACATTCCTGACCGACCTCGGACGGCGTGGCGCGGGCCCGAAGCTGCTCCAGCACCCGGGCAATGAAGGTCTCGATAGGGCCATTGGGCTGGGCTGGCTGGTCGCGTCCGTCATAGTCGGGGGCCGGAGCCACCCGTCCGGACCAGCCTTCGCTGGGCAAAGCCGTGGCAGCCTGAACCGCATCGGCCAGCGCCTTGGCCGGTCCCTCGCGCTCACCGACCAGATCGCCCAGCCGCTGTTCTAGCCCGCGCCCGCGCCGTCCGCGCCCCTCCGGGCCTCTGATCCAGCGGCGCATCTCAGCGGCTTCGGCCCCGGAAATGGCGGCGGCAAAGGCGCTGTCGGCGGCGTCGAACAGATGGTGGCCCTCGTCAAAGACAATGCGCTTGAGCGAGGTGGATTCGTTGTCAGCCTTCTGGCCCCGCGCGCTGCGCACCCCGTCAAAGGCCGCTTGGGTCAGGACCAGCGCATGGTTGGCAATGACAAGGTCGGCGCGTTTGGAGGCCCGCACGGCCTTTTCGATGAAGCAGGCGCGGTAGTGGGAGCAGCCCGCATGGACGCACTCGCCGCGCCGGTCGACCAGATTGGCCGCGCTGGCCTGCTGCACCGGGGGCACGGCAAAGAGACCGGGCAACCAGGCGGGAAAGTCCCCGCCGGTCATGTCGCCGTCGCGCGTCGCGCGGATCCAGCGCGAGGTTAAGGCCAGACCGATCAGGTCACCATTGCCAAGCTGAGCGGCCTGCACCGCATCTTGGTAATTCAAAAGGCACAGATAGTTCTCCCGCCCCTTGCGCACCACCGCCTTGCGGGCGCGCACGGCCGGATCGGGAAAGATGGCGGCGCTTTCGCGGGCGATCTGGCGCTGAAGCGCGCGGGTATAGGTCGATATCCAGACGGCGGGGCCGTTGGCCTCGGCCCAGAGGGACGCGGGGGCTAGATAGCCGAGGGTCTTGCCAACGCCGGTGCCCGCCTCGGCCAGCATCATGCGCGGCTCACCCTCGCGCTCGCGGGGCTGGAAAGCATAGGCGGTCTCGGCGGCGAACTCGGCCTGAGCCGGGCGCGCCTCATCCAGACCAGACCGGGCCAGAAGCTCGGCAAGTCGCACACGGGCCTCGTCGGGCGAGATCGGACGGGTGCCTGATTCGCCGGGCGGGGCCTGATCTTCCCATTCGGGGATACGCGACCAGACATCCAGACCCGCCGAGCGCGATCCTTCGCGCACCGGACCCGAGCGCAGCGCACCAATGACTAGCGCCGCCCAAGCCCATCCGGCCCGGCCCAAGGTCTCGGCCAAGGCCAAGGCATCCTCGCGGGTTGGCCAAGGGCCGCCCGCCAGTTCGGCCAGCAAGTCCATCGCACCCTGATGCAGGGCTAGGGCTTGGGCTTCGAGGGTACGCGGCTCGCTGCGTCCAAGGGCAAGCGCCAGACCGGCTGCTGACGGCGCACAGAACCTTGCCGGGCGCACAAAGGCGTAGAGCTCGAGCACATCGAAATGGTCGCGGCTGCGCTGAGGCGGATTGAGGCCCAGACGCCGCGCGGTCAGGGTCGCATGAGCCACTAGCACAGGGCCGCGCTCGAACAGGGTCTTGGCCGGGGCAGGACCTAGCCGCTTGACCTGATCGCCCTCGCACAGGGCCGCGCGCCGTCCGGGATGGACGACGAGGGCCGGTGGCAGAGTCGGAACGGGCAAGGCTTCGGTCACCCGCCTTGCTTAGCGGCGCCGCGACCGAAACGGAACAGGAACCTGTCGCTGATCAGGGAACAACCACCGACACGCCGCGGCCGCGTGGGTCCGAGGCCGCGACGGGCTGGCCATCGGTGATCTGGATCGCCTCAATATCCCCGCCCCAACCGGCATTGTCGACATGATAGCCGCGCGCTTCCAAGGCCTTGACCACGGGCGCGGCAATCGGGAAGAACCGCTCGGCAATGATCAGGTTTTCGGGCAGCAGTTGGTGGTGGACGCGCTGGGCGTCAACGGCAGTCTGAAGCGGCATCTTGAAGTCATAGACATTGGTCATGACCTGAAACACCCACGTGAAGATGCGCGAGCCGCCGGGCGTGCCGATGACCATCGCCACCTTGCCGTCCCTTAAGAGGATGGTCGGGGTCATGGAGGACAGCGGGGTCTTGAGCGGTGCAATCGCATTGGCCGTGCCGCCGACGACGCCATAGACGTTGGGCACCCCGGCCTTGACCGAGAAATCGTCCATCTCGTCATTCATCAGGAAGCCTGCGCCCTCGACGACCACGCCGGACCCGAAGCTGCCATTGAGCGTGTAGGTGTTGGACACCGCATTGCCCCAGCGGTCGACGACCGAGAAGTGGGTGGTTTCCAGCTTCTCCAGACCCGGATTGATCTTGCGGGTCTCCGAAGGGGTCAGGGCCTTCACCTCGCCCGCGCGGGCCGCAAGGTAGGCCGGGTCAATCAGGGCCTCGACAGGGACCTTCACGAAGTCGGGGTCACCCAGATATTCCGCCCGGTCGGCATAGACCCGCTTTTCGATCTCGGCCAGCAGGTGAATATATTGCGGGCTATTGTGAGCGACGCCCTCAAAGGCCGGGGCCAGAATAGACTTCATCTTCAAGAGTTGGATCAGGGCAATACCGCCAGAGCTGGGCGGCGGGGCGGTGATCACATCATAGCCGTTCCAAGAGGCCCGCACCGGCTCGCGCCACACGGCCTTATAGCTTGCCAGATCAGCCTTGGTGATGATCCCCTTGACCGGTCCACGCCCCATCTGGGCGACGATCAGGTCGGCGGTGCGGCCCTCATAAAAGCCCTTGTCGCCCTGCGCGGCGATGCGTTGCAGCGTGGCGGCCAGTTGAGGCTGCTTGAAGACGGCCCCCGCATTCATGCCCGCATAGTATGCCGCGAAATTGGTCTTGCCGGCATAGTTGGGCATGTCGGCGTCGCGGTTCTTTTGCAGGCGCTCCGGCACCACGAACCCGTCGCGGGCCAGCGCGATGGCGGGTGCGACGACATCCTTCCACGGCAGGTGGCCAAAGCGGCCATGGACCGCCGCCATGCCGCGCACCGTGCCGGGAATACCTGCTGACAGGTTGCCGACAAGGCTGAGGCCAGGAACGACATTGCCCTTTTCGTCCAGATACATGTCCGCCGAGGCCTTGGCCGGGGCGCGCTCGCGATAGTCGAGGAAATAGGGCTTGCCGTCCATCCAGACGGTCATGAACCCGCCGCCGCCCAGATTGCCCGCCTCTGGCAAGGTCACGGCCAGCGCAAAGGCCGTCGCCACCGCCGCATCCACCGCATTGCCGCCCTTTTGCAAGATCGCCTTGGCCACCACCGCGCTATAGGCGTCCGAGGTTGCCACCGCTCCAGCCTTAAACTGTGCCGTCGCAACCGGCTGCGCCTTAGGGGCTTCCCGCGCCAGAACCGGCAGAGGCGCGAGGGCGAGCGAGGCGCTGAGGACGAGGGCGGAAAGCTGTTGGAACGGGGCGAAGGCGCGCATCATGAATATCCAAGGGTGACGATGGGCGCGACCCTAGCCTGCAAGCCCCATCGGCGTCACGATCTGATCGACTTTCCTCGGCATAAGGCTCTGGCCTTTGGCAGAAAAACAGTATGGTTTGGGCAATCGGGCAGTCCTTGCTGTCAATGAGGCCTGATAAACAGGCACAGATGTAGACCACTGCCTATCAAGACCACTGGGGAAACGCTGGATGATCACCCTCTATCACTGCGCGGACGCCCGCTCGTTCCGTCCGCTTTGGGCGCTGGAAGAGCTGGGGTTGGCCTATGAGCTGAAGATGCTGCCCTTTCCGCCGCGCATGCATGATCGCGGCTATCTGCAGATCAATCCGCTCGGCACCATCCCGGCCTTCTTCGACGGCGAGATGCGCATGACCGAGTCCGCCGCCATCTGCGAATATCTGGCGGCCAAGTTTGGGGCTGGGACCTTGGGCGTTACGGTCGATGAGCCGGGGTTCGGTGCCTATCTCAACGCCCTGCACTATGGCGAGGCAACCTTGACCTTCCCGCAGACCCTGGTGCTGCGTTACACGCGCCTAGAGCCCAAGGAACGGCGCAATCCGCAGGTGGCCGAAGACTATGCCAAATGGTTTCTGGCCAGATTGCGCGGCCTAGAGGCCATCGTCTCAACGCAAGACTTCGTCGCAGCGGGCCGGTTCACGGCGGCCGATATCTCTGTGTCCTATGCCTTGCTGCTGGCCGAAACCTTGAAGCTCAACGAACAGTTCCCGCCCGCTGTAGCCGCCTATTGGGCAAGGATGCAGGACCGTGACGGCTTCAAACGCGCCAAGCTCGCCCAATCCACCGCTGCGAACGACCAACAGGTCAACCCGTCCTGGAGCTAAGACCCATGCCCACCTTTGAAACCCATTCCGTCGGCACGCGCCGCATCCGTATCGCGACCAAGGGCCAAGGCCCGCTGGTCCTCATGGTCCATGGCTTTCCCGAGAGCTGGTATTCTTGGCGCCATCAGATGGAGCCGATTGCCAAGGCCGGGTACCGCGCTGTGGCCATGGATGTGCGCGGCTATGGCGGCTCGTCCAAGCCCCACGCCATCGCCGCCTACGACATGGAATCGCTGGTTGGTGACATTGCCGGTCTGATCGAGGTGCTCAGCCCCGGCGAGAAGGCGG
Organism: uncultured Caulobacteraceae bacterium; assembly: GCA_937952995.1. Taxonomy (GTDB): domain Bacteria; phylum Pseudomonadota; class Alphaproteobacteria; order Caulobacterales; family Caulobacteraceae; genus CAISGS01. Next base: position 1,288 of record CALFYB010000088.1, on the reverse strand, counting down.
TGCTGATCGGCCATGACTGGGGTGCGCCGCAGGTCTGGAACAGCGCCCTGATCCGCCCGGACCGGGTTCGCGCCGTCTGCGGCCTATCGGTGCCCTATCTGGGCGTGCCAAAGGCCTCGTTCAGCGACATGATCGAGCAGGTCTTCACCTCGCGCGGGAAATTCTTCTATCAGCACTATTTCCAAAAATCGCCTCAGGCCGAGGATGACCTCGAAGGCGATATTCGCGATTTCCTGCGCAAGTTCTACTACGCGATCAGCGGTGATGCCCCCGATGGGACATGGCCCAATGATAAGACGGTCGATGCTACCTTGCTCGAGGGATTGGTCGATCCCCAGCCCTTCCCCGCATGGCTGACGGACGAAGATCTGGACTATTATGTCAACGAGTTCGAGGTCTCTGGCCTGCGCGGTCCCTTGAACCGCTATCGCAATCACGACCGCGACTTCGCCTATCTGCAACAGTTCCAAGGCCGCCTGATCGAGCAACCGGCCCTGTTCATCGGCGGCCAGCGCGATCTGGTGCTGAGCATGCTCGGCGACATCGACCTTCTGGCCGCCATGCGCTCCCAGATCCCCAACCTCACCAAAGCCGAACTCCTGCCCGGCTGCGGCCACTGGACCCAGCAAGAGGCACCCGAAGCGGTCAATGCCCTGATTTTGGAATGGCTGGCAGGGCTGCCCGCCTAAGACCCCCTACCCTGCCGTGTTCCCCGCGAAGGCGGGGACCCAGACCCTTTCACTCCGGCGGAGAGGGAAGTGGATGAACACCCCCCTCTCCCAACCCTCTCCCCCTCAAGGGGGGAAAGGGCAAAGGGGGAATGAGCCCTCTCCCTGTGGGAGAGGGTTGGGTAAGGGCTTTGTTTTCTTTCTCGCGTCATTGCGAGCGCAGCGAAGCAACCCAGTGGTCTGACACGAACCGGAATGGATGTTCCCCTAGGTTGCTTCGGCGCGATGCGCCTCGCAATGACGCGGGGGATGTGTGGATTAAAGAACCCCCTACCCCGGCTTCGCCGGTACTTCCCCCAGAGGGGGAAGATCAAGAGACGGTAAATCTTCCCCCTCTGGGGGAAGTGGCCCGAAGGGCCGTAGGGGGCCTTGTTTTCTTATCCCTCAGACCAACCGCGCCGGAACCTTCACCGGAAACTCCAGCAATTGCTGCGCCTTGCCCTTGGCCAGCGCATCAAGCCGCAAGGTCGCCAACTGTCCGCCGCCCAACGCGTTCTGGCAAAGGAGGTTGATCGCCGTCATGCCCGGCAGGTCAAAGCGCGCCACGCTGGGTTTGCGCC
>CALFYB010000087.1 GCA_937952995.1 uncultured Caulobacteraceae bacterium | reverse complement strand
ATACCCGAAGTGATGCTGTTTTGGAGCATATTTTTGAAGCTGGCATGCAGGAATTTATGAAAGTACGTGAAATTGATGCCGCCCGCCGCGCCATGAAAGCCACCTATCAACGTGAGATGGACGCTCTAGAGGCCAATCTCCCATTCTTGGCTTCGGTAGGCTCTGTATCTCCGTACATCGGCTTATTTGGCACCGTTTGGGGCATCATGCATGCGTTCCGTGGCTTGGCTAACGTTCAAAACGCCACCCTGGCGGCAGTAGCTCCTGGTATTGCCGAAGCACTGGTCGCTACCGCGATCGGCCTTTTTGCTGCGATTCCTGCAGTAGTGGCTTACAACCGCGCGGCAACCGATGTAGATCGCCTATCCATCCGCTTTGAAACCTTTATAGAAGAATTCACCAACATCTTGCAACGTCAAGCTGCAGGTAGATAAGCATGGCCGGCTCCCTCAGAAAATCCTCTAAACGTCGGGCGATGGTCGACATTAATGTGGTTCCTTACATTGATGTGATGTTGGTACTACTCGTCATCTTTATGGCGACAGCTCCCATGGTTAATCCTGGCGTTGTCAATCTCCCAACAGTCGGTGGCGCCAAGGTGCAATCCTTGCCTCCCGTCTTTTTAACTATTGATGCGAATGAGAACGTCATTGTTCGTAAAGATGGTGAGCCTGTTCAAACGCTCAACAAATTTGAGCTTGGTGCTTTTGCGCGTTCACAAGCTGAAAACTCTGCAGAGCAACCGGTAGTGCTAGCTGCGGATAAATCCATCAAATATGAAGTGGTGATGGAGGTGATTGAGGACCCTGATCAGTCGAGGGTCTTGCGCGACGATCGCCTGATCCTCTTGAACATTGTTGGTCAGATTTTCGGCATCGCGGTCGGCAATCAAGACTTCGATGGCGGAGAGCAACAAAAGGGTGCGCTGGGCGGGAGGAGCATTGCGCATGGCCAACATCAAAGGCCGCACCTTGTCGCGTGCTGCATGCGAAAAGGCCACTCCGCAGCGCGCACGATTCATCAGCGCCTCAAGGCCTCTAAATTCGGGCATAAGGTCAAATAGCCGCTCCGCCCATTCGTGAGTGAACCAGGCAACAAGCGCGACGTGAGGCTCAGCATCATTGATGATTGCCTGAGACTGCCAGCTATGGGCGATGCTCGGCCCGATCAGCACTAGGTCACCATCGGCATAGCTGTCGACATCATCGCCAATATAGCGGTGACCCAGACTGTTCAGCGTCAAGGTCAATTCGTATTCCGGGTGGCAATGCCACTCGAACGGTATGCCTGCCGCCAATCGGCGATCAAGAAAGGCCCACGATTCCCCATCTTGCCGCACAACGGTTTCGATAAAGGGTTTCATGATACGAATTCCGACGGGCTACGCATGGTCATGCCGAAATAGTATTGAAACTTGCCCTGATCAGCAAGCGTCAGCCGCAATCCCCCATGTTACCGAAAAGGCGAACCTGCTGAAGGCCCCCCTCTTTTTGCACAAGTGGGGGCGGAAAAGCAGAAACGACCATTAGGGAGAGAAGGCATGACGTCGACTGGCGTACAGTCTTACGGGGAAAACCCGACCACGCAATCGCCAGCGTTAGACCTCGCGCCCTATGTCTATGGTCTGTTTTTTATTTTTGGCGGCATAACCAGCCTGAACGATATCATCGCTCCTAAGTTGAAGGACCTGTTCTCACTAAACTACACTCAAACGATGCTGATCCAGACAGCGTTCTTTATGGCCTATTTTCTGGTGTCGCTGCCCGCCGCGACCATCGTCCGTAAAATCGGTTATTTGCGCGGAGCAGCCCTTGGTCTTGTGGTGATGGCGACGGGTTGCCTCCTGTTCATCCCCGCCTCGAAGACCGCGACCTTCTCGCTGTTCCTAGCCGCCGTGTTCGTCTTGGGTGGCGGCATCACTTTGGTGCAGGTTGTTTGCAACCCGCTGGTTGCCATGCTCGGCGATACCAAATCTGCCTCGTCCCGTCTGACCTTTGGCCATGCCTTCAACTCAATAGGGACGACAATTTTCCCATGGGTTGGCGCGACGCTAATCCTTGGGACCCTGGCGAAAGTTGATGCGGACACGCTGACTGGAGCCGCGCTCGATGCCTATCGCACGGCTGAAACGCAAGTTGTGGTTCGGGCCTATCTGGGCTTGGCTGCAGCCTGCGCCATCGTCGCCGCCGTCATGTGGAGCAAACGACGGGTCTTAGCTGATAAGCCCCAACAGAGCGTGTCTGTGCTTTCGGCCCTTGGCCTACTTCAGAGTTTACGTGTCTCGTGGGGTGCTGCCTCGATATTCTGTTATGTCGGCGCGGAAGTGGCGATCGGCACCATCATTGTCAGCTACCTCAAACAGTCCAGCGTCATGGGCCTAACGGATCAGGTCGCCGGTCAGCACGTCATCTATTATTGGGGTGGCGCACTGCTGGGCCGCTTGATCGGGGCTCAGTTGCTAAAGCGGGCCACGCCCGGTCTGGCGCTCGGCGGATGTGCTGCTATGGCAATCGCCCTGCTGGCCATCAGCGCCAATACGACTGGAATACTCGCTGGATACACCCTGCTGGCGATCGGTCTTTTTAATTCCATCATGTTCCCAACCATTTTCGCCCTGGCCAGCGCGGACGCGGGTGACCGCGCAGAGGAAACCTCAGGTGTGATCTGCGTCTCGATCGTCGGCGGCGCCTTGGTTCCTCCAATGCTTGGTCGCATCGCTGACCTCACCGGTAGCCTGGAAATCGGACTAGCAGTTCCGGCGCTTTGTTATGCCCTGATCCTTGGCTTCGGGCTCTGGACAGTTCGCGCCAAACATGCCCAAGCAACGTTAAAATAAAGAATCAAAAATCATCAATCTCAACAGATGAGATATTTGATCATGCTGACACTGGATATTAATAAAGATTAATGTCTAAAATATGGAGTAGAAACAATATGTAATTATAGGTGTCTGTATGGAAACATCTTTACCTATAATTCAGTAAGAAATCCTGAGGGGGGAATATGTCAATATTTACAAATATCTTACACGACGGATCGATGAAGAAGTCAATTTTGCTTGGATCGGTTGCCCTTTTTGCAATGGCCACGCCTCACCTAGCGCTCGCCCAATCGGCGTCAAACACTCAGAAGGGTGATGTCCCCGAGGTCGAGACCATTGTCGTTACCGGATCGAGCATCCGCGGTGTTGCTCCGGTCGGGTCCGCTCTCATTGGTGTAAACAAAGAGTCGATCCAAGCGATCGCACCGGCCAATACGAAGGAGCTATTGGCCAGCATCCCACAACTTGGGAACTTTGGTGCCAATGCCGAACAGTCCACGCCAAACCGTTTTCGGTCTGGTGGATTTGATCCCAACATCCACAATCTTGGTATTTATGCCACCTTGGGACTCGTCAACGGTCACCGTATTGCCCAAACGGGTACAGAAGCGGTGTTTCCAGACCCTTCGATGATCCCAGTTATCGCCATTCAGCGCGTTGAGGTCGTAGCTGACGGCGGCTCGGCGATCTATGGTTCGGACGCCGTCGCGGGCGTCGTAAATTTTATCTATCGCAAGCCTGTCGACACAGTTGAAGCCAGCGCGACCTATGGGACAGGTGTCGGTCGCTACGAAAAGCGCGATTTTGCCGGGCTTTGGGGCAAGACTTGGAGTGGCGGCGGCATCATGGCCGCCTATGAACATTCGGAAAATAAGTCACCTTACGACACCGATATTTCATTCCTGGCACTTGGTAGTGACCAAACCTCGCGCGGTGGCCGTGACCTCCGCTCGAATGCCTGCCTGTTGCCGCGCATGCAAGCGGTTAAGGCTGGGAATCCACCCAGTGCGACTGGGACGGCCTATCAATATTCGAGCCTTTCGACCGCTGCCGTCGATCAGCGCTGCGGACTTCTTACCTCGCAGACGGTCATTCCGGACGGTAAGCGCAATGCCTTCCTTGTCACTGCGAACCAAGACATCACCAATAAGCTTCGTGTCTGGACCGAGGTAAACTATTCAAAATATGACACGGTCAACTATTCGAACCGCCAAACCCTTGCTTTGGTGGTTCCGCGGACCAACCCTTACTTCCCGACTACCCTGCCTGCATCGCTGGCCAACGCCCAATCGATCTTTGTGACCCGGAACGGTCTAGGTCTGTTCCCAGGCCGCATTCGCACCCAATATGCTGAGTTCACGGGTGTTACGCTGGGCGGCGATATAGACTTCGGTTCAGATTGGAAGGGTACGCTGATGCTTCACGTATCCCGAACACGCGATTTCAATAACGATCCAGAACTCGACCTACAGAACGCGCAAGCTGCCGCATATGGAACGACCAAAGACACGGCTCTGAATCCCTTTGGTCAGGCGGCGGATAATAATCCAGCCGTTCTCGCGAAAATAAATAATGGGTTCACCCAGTCCAACAAGGCCAGTCAACGACTTCGCGATCTGTCCTTCAAGACCGATGGTCCGCTATTTGCGCTGCCAGGAGGCGAGGTCCGCGCCGCCTTTGGTGTGGAAATTCGCGACGAGCAGATGAAGCAGTTGCAGGTCGGCGGCGGACCGCAGTCGAGCTACTACAAGGTGCTTCGGAACGACAATTTGGAGCGTGTTGTAACGTCTAGCTTCGGTGAGCTGAGCGTTCCTATCGTCGGTGATGCGAACGAACTGCCTTTCGTGCACTCCTTGACCCTGTCGCTGGCTGGGCGGGCGGATTACTACCCCGCCTATGGCACCAAATATAACCCAAAGGTTGGCCTAGTGTGGAGCCCCACACCGGGCGTCAGCCTTCACGGTAGCTACGGCACATCGTTCGCAGCACCAAACCTTGGTCTGATCACCTCGCCGTTCTCGGTGCCGCAGCCCAATACCAATCAAACGGGCTTTACCATCGCCTCGGGACCCTATGCAGGGGAAAAGCTTGGCGTCCTCAACCAGTTAAACATTTCGAATGGACACGTCCCCGGCACCCCAGACCTGCAGCCTGAGACCGCAAACACCTACTCATTGGGGGTGGATCTGCAGCCAACATGGTCACTATTGGATGGCCTGCGGCTCAGTGCGACCTACTACCATGTCGAGTATAACAACACGATCTATAAGCCGGTGATCGCCGATATCCTGACAAATCCAGACTTCGTCAATCACTTCATCCTGCACCCAACGCAGGCCCAAGTTGCCGCTGCGCTTGCCGCCTACCCCCCGCAGCAACCGGTAACCTACGGCATCGACCTGCTCTATGACGCCTTTGCTATCAATATTGGTTCGAAAGTTGCAGCAGGTGTTGACCTTGACGCGTCCTATCGCCTCACGACGGACTTCGGCAATTTCAATTTCGGCGCTAATGCAAACCGTCAAACAACTTACGATATCCGACTATCGAACAATGGTCGTTACACCAATCGACTTGGGACCTCAGACGCACCGAAGTGGAAGTCACGTTTGCAGCTGGGCTGGAACTATAAGCAGGTCACGCTGAACACATTCGTCAACTATGTCAGCGGATTCCGAAACACCACGATAACCCCGAACCAGAACGTCGATTCTTTTACAACTGTGGATGTGAGCGCCTCCTACGAACTACCCAAGCTCATGAATGGCGTAACCCTCCAAGTTCGAGCGGCTAACGCCTTCGATAAGGATCCGCCATTCTATGATGCGGCCGCCGGATATTTCCCGGCGCTTGCCTCACCCTTTGGTCGGACGGTCGATCTGACCGTGCGGGCGAAGTTCTAAAGGGTCAAAATGGCGCAACGAAGATTGGTTCAGGAACATAGAGACTGAAAAACTCTGTCGAACCCAATCAATCTTGGTTTGTCCACTACGGTCGCCTTTTCTGTGGAGACGCCTGTGCGCCGCCTCAGTCAAGGTGATCACCCTCTCTCTCCGGTTCCACGAGGGACCTTACATCTATCGATCCCACGCCGACCTAAACCCGTGACTGCCGGAGGATGATTTGACTAGGTCCAGTATCGTTAAGAGGGTTATGTCTAGTCCCCTAACCTGGTGCAGCGTTGCTGTCGGAGCGACCGTTTTTGTTGCGGGGATATCCTCTAGCGTTCGGGCCGCCGCCCCGCAAACCCACGCCATAGCCTCAGCGCCAGCACAGACCGCTAAACCTGTACTCGTACCCTCCAGTGTGGCAGCCCCTGCAGCTGCAGCTGCGGCATCTCCTCACCGCACGCAAATGCTGCAACAATATTGCTCTGTTTGCCATAATGACACCAAGCTAACCGCAAACCTGTCGATAACAGGTCTGAAAGATGATGACGCCATTAACGGCGTGAACACGGCGACTTGGGAGAAAATACTTCGTCGTGTGAGCCTTGGCGAAATGCCGCCTAAAGGGATGCGTCGTCCTTCACCGGACGAAATTCACAACTTCACGACTGGGCTCGAAAGCTCACTTGATACCTATGCCGAGGCCCATCCCGATCCGGGCCGCAATGTCATCCGACGTATGAATCGTGCAGAATATGCCAATGCCGTGCGCGACCTACTTGATCTGAAGGTCAATGTCGCCAGCCAGTTGCCAGCCGATGACTCAGGTTACGGCTTCGACAACATTTCTGCCATCTTGTCTGTGTCTCCCACCCTGATGGACCGATATGTCTCCGTGGCGGGTAAGGTCGCGCGGCAGGCTGTTGGTACGCTCTCTCATAATGAAACAATGGCTGAGCACACCCCGGCTAAGGACCTAAATATCCTTTATCATGGTGTTCCGTCGCACAATACACGGGCGAGCAAGGACCTACCCTTGCTGTCGCGTGGCGGTACCATGTTCCAGTACGAAGCGCCTTATGACGCGACCTATGTCGTAGAGATCACGCTCAACTCAAATACGATCTACGATAACAATATTGAAAAGCAGAATGTCTACCAGGTTCGCACCCACCTTGGCGCTGGAACGCACAGCGTCGGCGTCTCATTCCCCCGTAGACTGGCCCTCGATGAAACGCCCCAGCGCGCCTATTCCGGCTTCAATGTACCCGGCGGTGAAGCAGGCGTGGTTGAGCCTTCAGCATTCGGTGCACCGCCGCTTGTCGATCTGAATGTCGACGTCGATGCCAAGCGCATTGAAAACCTAAAGGTCCCTGCGTGGTCAGAAGGGCCACAGTTTTTCCAAGCGAATTTCGATCGCGACGTCATCAAGCTGGCAGTAAAGGGTCCGTACGACGTCGTTGGGCAAACCGTGACGCCGAGCCAGAAGAAGATCTTCGCCTGTAGGCCGAAATCGCCTCAGGATGAGCCCCAATGTGCTCGGACAATCTTGACCCGCATCGCGGGGCAGGCCTACCGCCGCCCGACCACCAATAACGAGACTGCGGCCCTGATGAAGGTCTATCAGGCAGCTCGCGCTGACGGCACGTTCGAGAACGGCATTGAGGGGGGCTTACAGGCCATCCTCGTCTCGCCGCAATTCCTGTTTATGCGCGAGTCTACGCCAGCGAAGGCTCCCCCAAATTCGGTTTACCGGATCAGCGACCAAGAGTTGGCCTCCAGGCTATCACTATTTCTCTGGAGCAGCCTTCCTGATCGGGAACTGTTGAACCTTGCCGCAAAAAATAAGCTGCATGAGTCCTCGGTCATGAAGGCCCAAATCCGGCGGATGCTCGAGGATCCTCGCGCGACGGCCCTGACGGACAACTTCGCGGGTCAATGGCTCTATCTCCGGGCCCTCGACTATCAGCGTCCCGACATTGTTGAATATAAGAACTTCGATGAGCGGCTTCGTCAGGCGATGCAGACCGAGACGTCGATGTTCTTTACCTCAATCCTGCGCGAGAATCGCAGCGCGCTAGATCTTATCGACACTGACTATACGTTCCTAAACCAGCGTCTGGCTGAACATTATGGCATCCCCGGCGTGCACGGCGAGACCTTCCGCCGAGTGAAATTGGATCCAGCGTGGCATCGTGGCGGTCTACTCGGTCAGGGTAGTATCCTCACCGTGACTTCATTCAACAACAGGACGTCTATTGTTCGACGGGG
>CALFYB010000086.1 GCA_937952995.1 uncultured Caulobacteraceae bacterium | reverse complement strand
GGCTTATCGGTTCTAGCCCTCGCCCCCTTGGGGGAGAGGGTTGGGTGAGGGGGATGCATCCACGCCCCCTTGATCTTCCCCTCACAGCCCCTGACAATGGTCGCCAAACAAACAACAAACGATCAGGAGACGTCCCGTGAGCTACAAACCCTTTGATCTGACCGGCAAGGTCGCACTCGTCACCGGCGGCAATCGCGGCATTGGGCTGGGGATGGCTGAGGCCATGGCTCAAGCGGGCGCGGATATTGTCATCTGGGGCACCAACACCGAGCGCAATATCGAGGCCGAGGGCAAGCTGCTGCAATATGGCGTGCGGGTGCTGGCCCAAACTGTCGACGTGTCTGACGAGCACGCGGTGGTTCAGGGCATGAACGAGGCGGTTGAAGCCATGGGCACGGTCCATTCGGTCTTTGCCAATGCCGGTGTCGGCTATCGCTCCAACTCCTTCATCGAGATGACCACCGAGACCTATCGCAAGACCTTGGCGGTCAATCTGGACGGCGTGTTCTGGACCTTCCGCGAGGCCTGCAAGCACATGGTCGCCCGCGCCAAGGCCGGTGATCCGGGCGGTTCTATCGTTGGCATTGCTTCGCTCGCCGCCATTTCCGGTCCCGCGCGGAATGAAGCCTATGCCGCGACCAAGGGCGGCGTCGTCTCGATGATGAAGTCCGTGGCCGTGGAACATGCCCGCTATGGCATCCGCGCCAACGCCATCCTGCCCGGCTGGATCGCGACCGACATGACGGCCGCCAGCCAAGGCAATCAGGTCTTCACCGACAAGGTCATCAGCCGCGTGCCATCACGTCGTTGGGGTCAGCCTGAGGATTTCGGCGGCATCGCGGTCTATCTGACCTCGGACGCCTCCAGCTACCATTCGGGCGACAGCTTCCTGATCGACGGGGCCTACGCGATTTTCTAGGCATGTGACGCCGGGTCAGGCTTGCGCTCTGGCGCAAGCGGGGGCTTCCTAGGGGAAAGTTTGCAACAGAACATTCCTAGAGGAAACTCCCATGGCCCTGCGTACCTCCCTTTGCGATCTGCTGGATATTGAGCACCCCATTATGCTGGCCGGTATGGGCGGGGTTTCTTATGCCGAGCTGGCCGCTGCCGTCTCCAATGCAGGCGGTTATGGCGTGCTGGGCATGGCTGGGACCACGCCGGAATTTATCGCCGAACAGATGCAGGAGGTTCGCCGCCTGACCGACAAGCCCTTTGGCGTCGACCTGTTGGCAGCCTCACCTGAGTCCCTGACCGCTTCGGTGGATGTAATCATCAAGGGTGGTGCCAGCTCCTTCATCGCGGGTCTGGGCGTGCCCATGCCGATCTTGCAGCAACTGCATGAGGCGGGCCTCAAGGTCATGGTCGTCTGCGGCGCGGTCAAGCATGCCATCAAGGCCGAGCAGGCCGGCTGCGACGCGGTGATCTGTCAGGGCGGCGAGGGCGGTGGCCATACGGGTCTGGTCGGGACCTTGCCTCTGGTGGCGCAAGCGGTCGACGCCGTGAAGATCCCCGTGGTGGCCGCTGGCGGTCTCTATGATGGACGCGGTCTGGCTGCAGCCCTAACCCTTGGCGCACAAGGCGTCTGGATGGGCACGCGTTTCATCGCGTCAGCCGAAGCCCATGCTGGACAGCTCTATAAGGACGCTGTCACCTCGGCCAGCGACGAGGACACGATCCGCACCCGCTGCTATTCCGGCAAGCCCATGCGCGTGCAAAAAAATACCTATGTCGCAGGCTGGGAAGCGCGCCCCGAAGAGATCCAAGCCTTCCCAATGCAAGCCATGGTCTCGGTGAAGGCCAATGCCATGGGCGGTATTGGCGGACAGATCGAGGGTCTCGATCCCGACAAGTCCTGCTTCGCCATGGGCCAGTCGGCTGGCGGCATCCACGAGGTTCTGCCCGCCGGTCAGATCGTCAAGAACATCCTCGAAGAGGCCCACAAGGCCATCCGCCGCGCGGCTGATATTGACGCTGGATAGGGGCTGAGAGGGGCGCTAACGCCCCGCCAAGCTGTTCAGCATGCCTTGGCGGGCCAAGCCGTCGGCCCGTTCATTGAGGGGGTGGCCATTGTGGCCCTTGACCCAGCGCCAGTCGACATCGTGGCGTAGGCGAGCCTCGTCAAGGCGTCGCCAAAGGTCGGCGTTCTTGACCTCGCCCTTGGTTGATGTGCGCCAGCCTCTGGCTTTCCATTGGGCGAGCCAAGCAGAAATGCCGGTGCGGACATATTGGCTGTCGGTATAGAGCACGATCTTGCAGGGCCGGGTCAGGGCCTCCAGCGCCTGGATCGCGCCCATCAGCTCCATGCGGTTGTTGGTGGTGTCCGGCTCGCCGCCGCACAGCTCCTTTTCGTGCCCGCCATAGATCAGGATCGCACCCCAGCCGCCCGGCCCGGGATTTCCTCTGCAAGCCCCATCGGTATAGATCACCACCTCGATGGTCACGCCTCGTCCCCGAACAGGATCAGGCCTTGGCCGCCAAGGGCTGCGGCGCGGTGAACCGCTAGCTTGCGTTCATATTCCAGCGGGTCCTTGGGCTTGACCAAGGCACCCTCGGGCGTTGAGCCCCAATCGTTCAGGCGGGTCAGGAAGAAGCGCATGGCCGCGCCCCAGGCCAGAACCGGCAGGGCTTGGCGTTCCTGCGGCGACAGGGGGCGGACTTGCTCATAACCGCTGACAAAGGCCCGGCCTGCGGTGACGTTGAAGGCCCCATCAGCCTCAAAGCACCAGGCGTTCAGACAGATGGCCAGATCATAGGCCAGCGCGTCATCGCAGGCGAAATAGAAGTCGATGGCCGCCGCGAACTGGTCACCCTTGAAAAAGACATTGTCGGGGAAAAGGTCCGCATGGATCGTCCCGACCGGAAGGTCGCTGGGCCACGCCTTGGCCAGATGGGCCAGATCTTCGGTGATGGTCGCGGCAAGACCGGGCTTGAGGTCCTCAGCCGCCATGGTCAGCCCCGCAAACATCGGGGCCCAAGAGGGTTGGCCCAAGGCATTGACCCGGCGACCGGGATAGCCTTGTGCCGCCAGATGCAGGCGCGCCAGCCCTTCGCCCGCTTGGCGACAGTGCTTGGCCTCTGGACGGCGAACCGAGAGGCCCGGAAGGAACGCGACGATGGCGGCGGGCTTGCCGCGCACATGTTTGAGCGTGCGTCCCTGACGATCGGCCACGGGGGCTGCGCTGGGATAGTCGTGATCGGCCAGCCAGCGCATGAGGTCGAGGAAATAGGGCAATTCCTCTTCGCGCATCCGCCGCTCATAGACGGTCAGAATATAGCGGCCAGTCTCGGTCTCGAGCAGGAAGTTCGAATTTTCGACTCCCTCGGCAATGCCCTTGAAGGCCAACGGCTTGCCAAGGTCATAGTCCGCCAAAAAGGCGTCCAGTTCTGCGTCGGTGATGTCAGTATATACGGCCATGGCACTTGATCGGTGACGATGGCCTCGCGGTCAAGCTTGGGCCGGATCAAAATTTTCCGAAAGGATGCGCGGCAGCTTGAAGGTCACGGTCTCGCGGACGGGATCGACCTCATCAATCGTGATCTGGAACCGCTGAGCCAAGGTGTCGATCAGGCCCTCAACCAGCCGTTCGGGGGCCGAAGCCCCGGCCGTGATGCCCACCGATTGAACGCCGTCCAGCCAAGCCCAATCGAGGCTCGACGCATCATCGATCAGTTCGGCGGCCTTGACGCCAGCCCTTAAGCCGACCTCGACGAGGCGCACTGAGTTGGACGAGTTCTTGGACCCGATCACCAACAGAAGGTCCGCCGCCTCTGCCAACCGCTTGACCGCATCTTGCCGGTTAGTAGTCGCGTAGCAGATGTCTTCCTTGTGCGGCGCGGCCATCAGCGGGAAGCGCTCTTGCAAGACCGCGACGATGGCGGCGGTATCGTCGACCGACAGGGTGGTTTGAGTGGCAAAGGCGAGTCGCGCCGGGTCCTTGGGCTCGAAGGTGCGGGCATCCTCGACCGTCTCGACCAGCGACACCGCGCCGTCGGGCAACTGGCCCATGGTCCCGATCACTTCGGGGTGACCGGCATGGCCGATGAGAATTATTTCGCGGCCCGCTTCAAAATGACGTTCTGCCTCGACATGGACCTTGGAGACCAGCGGGCAGGTGGCGTCCAGATAGAGCATCTTACGGTTTTGAGCGTCGGCGGGCACCGATTTGGGCACGCCGTGAGCCGAGAAGATCACTGGCCGGTCTTGCGGGCATTCATCCAATTCTTCGACAAAAACCGCCCCCATGGCCCTTAAACGGTCCACCACATGGCGATTATGGACGATTTCGTGACGCACATAGACCGGCGCACCGAACTTTTCGATGGTCCGCTCGACGATCTGAATGGCGCGGTCAACCCCGGCGCAAAAGCCGCGCGGGCTGGCCAACAGGATGCGCAAAGGCGGCTTGGAGGGGGAGGAAAGGTCGCTCATAGCCCCTTAATAGGCGCAGAAGTTGGTGCTCGCCACCTCTGTCATTGTCAGACAGCGTTGCGAGGTCAAAGAGAAGCCTTTATCACGCAGTAGGACCAATCGCCGTGCTTTCGCGGCGAACCTGTTTGCCTTGGATTGCCCATGCGCCAATTTTCGATTGCCACTGCCGTTGCTGTTACCGCCCTCAGCGCGGTCATGGTCTTGACCGATGTCACGCCAACCCATGCGCAGGGTCGCCCTGGCGGCGGCGGCGGGCAGCAGGACGAGGACAAGGAAGCGGCCAAACGCAAGAAGCGCGATGAAGAATGGGGCAACCAGCTCTCGCCCTTGCCCGGTATGCGCAATGCCGGTCCGTGTCCCTATGTGAAGGTGCTCTATGACGCCTCGCGCATGGTCGAGTTCAAGGACAATCGCGAAGCTTCCAACGCCGTGATCTATTCGGGCGAGATTCAAGGCATCTCTGCGGGCTGCAAATATCGCGGGGCTGATCCCATCGAGTTGCGCATGGAGGTCCTGTTCGCGCTGGGCCGTGGTCCAGAGGCACCGCCCCTGTCGCAATCGGCCAGCAAGGATTTCACCTATTGGGTGGCGGTGACCAACCGAAACAAAACCGTTCTAGCCAAAGAATATTTCACGGTCCCAGCACGGTTCGCGGCGGGTGAAGACCGCGCCCTCTATACCGACAAGATCAACTCGATTGTTATTCCGCGCGCTGCCGAAGGCGTCAGCGGTGCCAATTTCGAGGTGTTGGTCGGTTTTGATGTCACGCCGCAGATGGCTGAGTTCAACCGCGATGGCAAACGCTTCCGCGTCAATGTCGCCCCGCAGAAGGCACCCTAGGCCTCTCCATGTCTGATCTTAAGGGGGCCTTGAGCCAAACTGTCTCCGGCGTGTTTGAACGTCTGGGGCTTGATGCGTCGTTGGGCCGGGTTGGCGTTTCGGACCGTCCCGACCTTGCAGATTTCCAGTGCAACGGGGCGCTTGCCGCCGCCAAGGCCGCGCGCCGCAATCCGCGTGAGATCGCGGCCGAGGTCATTGCCGCCCTGAGCGCTGATCCCAAGGCCTCGGCGCTGTTCAGCTCGGTGGAGGTCGCAGGGGCGGGCTTCGTCAATCTGCGCCTCAGCGACGCGGCCTTGACCCAGCGCGCGGCAGAGATCGTTGCGGACCCTCGCCTTGGGGCGGCGCTCAATGAGAGCCCGCGCCGAATCATTATCGACTATGGCGGGCCGAACGTGGCCAAGCCGATGCATGTCGGCCACCTGCGCAGCTCGATCATTGGCGAGGCGATCAAGCGGATCTACCGGTTCTGCGGCGACACAGTCTGGGGCGATGCTCACTTCGGTGACTGGGGCTTCCAGATGGGGCTGTTGATCCTAGCCGCTGGTGACGAAGACCCGCGCTTGCGGGCGATTGGCGAAGGGGCGGCGGATGCTGACCTGTCCGCCTTGGCCGACCTTGATTTGCCGATGCTCGACCGTCTCTATCCGATGGCGGCAGCCAAGGCCAAGGAAGACACCGACTATCGCGACCGCGCCCGCAAGGCGACGGCGGAACTGCAGGCTGGCAAAGAGGGTTATCTGACCCTGTGGCGGCGGTTCGTCGAGGTCAGCCGCGTCGCCCTTCGCCGCGAGTTTGATGCGCTGGGCGTCCATTTTGACCTTTGGAACGGTGAAAGCGACGCCGATCCCTTCATTCCCGACATGGTTGCCGCCCTGCGCGCCCAAGGCCTGCTGGTCGAGGATCAGGGTGCGCAGATCGTCCGGGTGGCCCGCGAGGGGGATAAGCGCGAACTGCCGCCGCTCTTGGTGATCTCGTCCGAGGGCTCGGCCATGTATGGCACCACGGACCTCGCCACCATCGTCGGGCGCCGCCGTGATCAAGACCCGCACCTGATGCTCTATTGCGTCGATCAGCGTCAGGCTGACCATTTCGCGCAAGTGTTCCGCGCCGCTGAATTGGCGGGCTATGCCCCCGAGGGCGGGCTGGAACATATTGGCTTTGGCACTATGAACGGCGCTGACGGCAAGCCCTTCAAGACCCGCGCGGGCGGCGTCCTCAAGCTGCATGACCTGATCGAAATGGCCCGCGACAAGGCTCGTGCGCGTTTGAAAGAGGCCGGTCTGGGCGCTGAGCTCTCGCCCGAAGCCTTTGAGGATACGGCCCACAAGGTGGCCATTGCGGCCTTGAAGTTCGCGGACCTGCAAAACTATCGCGGCACCAGCTATGTGTTCGATCTGGACCGGTTCACCAGCTTTGAAGGCAAGACCGGGCCCTATCTGCTCTATCAGGCGGTCCGCGTGAAATCGCTGCTGCGCAAGGCGGCGGATGAGGGCGCGGTCGGCGGGGCGGTGATCGTCTCAGAGATCGGAAGAGCGTCGTGTAGGG
>CALFYB010000085.1 GCA_937952995.1 uncultured Caulobacteraceae bacterium | reverse complement strand
CTCGGCCAGACCGCCCCGCGCGGCGGCTTCCCACTGCGCCTCGGTCGGCAGGGACAGACCGCGCCAGTCGGCATAGGCCTTGGCATCGTCAAGGGTAATGTGGACCACCGGATGGTCGTCCAAGCCTGTCAGGTCAGAGCCTTCCCCACGTGGCCGCTTCCAGCAGGCCTGAGCCTCATGCCGCCACCATCGACGCGGATCATCCAGAGCTATGGGGCCTTGGCTCGGCGTGAAGATCCCCGAACCGGGCGGATCAGCCCGCTCGGCCAGCGTCAGCCAGCCGGTCGCCTCAACGAAAGCGGCGAAGGCGGCGTTGGTCACCGGATGGATGTCGATCTCGAAGGCCTCAAGCGTCACCGAACGGACGGGCCGTTCCTCGGCATAATGGGCCTCGGAGCCCAGCCGATAGACCCCCGCCGGGATGCGAACCCGGCGGGCCATCTCGCGCGAAGCCGCTAGGCTCATACCTTGATCTTCATCTCATTCATGAAGCGCATGATCTCCAACGGATTGAGCGGCGCGGTGTCGACATTGATCAGAACCCGCTCGATCTTGCCCTTGAAGGGGTTGGGGCCGTCATAGGCCTTGGACACCCGATTGCCGAGGTCAGACCCGACGCAGAACCCGTCATAGCCGGGCGAGAACAGGACCCGCCCGAAGACGTGCTCGCCGACCTTGGCACCGTTGATATAGAGCGCGCCACTGCCGTCGAACGGCCGCGACTTCATCTTCTGCACATATTTGACCTTGCAAGGTCCCTTGGGCAGCTTGACCGAAGAGGTGATCTTGTCGACCCACGGCAGGAGGCTGCTCTCATAGACCAGATAGCCCTTGTCGACATAGAGCACATAGCCCGCCGGGCTGGAGCCATGGGCCACCAGAACCCCGTCCTCGTCGCCCTTGGGACGGTCCAGCGTCACCTCGAACGAATGGCTCATGCCGCAGACGATGGGCGAGATATCGGTCGAGATCTGGTCGATAGGCGGGCGGATGTCCCAGACCTTGCGCATCTTCTTCATGCGCGTTTGCGACAGCTTCATCAGCAGCGGGCGGTCATCCAGCGGCAGGACATTATGCGCCACAGCCGCCGCGTCCCACTTGGCGATGAGGCTTTTGACCACGTCGGGATGCTGGGCCGACAAATCGTGCAGTTCGTTCGGGTCCTTGGACAGGTCGAACAGGCCCCACGTGTCTTCCTCATAGGGCTTGCCGCGCGTATGCACCGAGACCAGCCGCCAGTCCCCGTCCTGATAGGCCCTAAAGCCGCCCAGTTCGAAATATTGCTCGGTGCGGGTCTTGGCCTCTTTCGAGGTTAGGGTGCCAAGGACGCTGGCCCCCTCGACGGGCTTTTGCGGTTCGCCGAGATAGAGGTCGGGCCGCTTGACGCCGCAGGCCTCTAGGACCGTTGGATAGAGGTCGACGACATGGACGAACTGGCGGCGCAAGGCCCCCTTCTCATCCACCGACTTGGGCCACGACACGATCAGGGGGTCAGCGACCCCGCCGAGGGCCGCATATTGCTTGTAGAGGCGGTAGGGCGTGCCCGAGGCATTGGTCCAGCCGATGGGATAGTGCGGGAAGGACCCGTCCTCGCCCATGTGGTCGAGCATCTCTGCGGCCTTCTCGATCGGCACTTCACGGCCAAAGGCGGGGGCGAAGATGTTGGGCGTGCCGGTCGTGGTTCCCTCCGCCGAGGCCCCGTTGTCGGAGAACAGCATGATCAGCGTGTCGTCGCGGACGCCCAGCGCTTCCAGCTCGGCCACGATCTTGCCGACGGCGCGGTCAACGCCGGTGATCATCCCGGCATAGACCTCCATATAGCGGGCATAGACCTTCTTTTGCAGCGGGCTGAGGCTGTCCCAAGGATCGGCGCCGAAGGACAGGGGTGGCAGCTCCACCGTGTCCTGCGCAATGCCCAGCGCCTTTTGACGCTCCAGGCGCTGCTTGCGGATCACATCCCATCCAGCATCGAAGCGGCCCTTGTGCAGGTCGCGGTCTTCGGGCTTGGACTGAAGGGGCGAGTGGGCACCGCCAAAGGCGACATGCAGATAGAACGGCTTTTCCGGGGCCAGCAGCTTTTGCGTGCGGATATAGCCCGTGGCCCGCTCGGCCAGATCGTCGCTGAGGTAATAGCCCTCGCCGCCCGCCTCGACATGGGCCGTGCCGTCATAAAGGGCGCCGGGATGGAAATGGTCGCTGGAATGGCCCTGATACCAATAGGCCCGGTCAAAGCCCCGGTGGGTCGGCCAGTTGTGATAGGGGCCGTTGGGACCGTTGCTCTCGGAATTGTTGACGTGCCACTTGCCGGTCAAGAAGGTCGACCAGCCTGAATCGCGCAGGACCTCTGGCAGGGTCATGGCTTGCCGCGTCAGGTCACCGCGATAGCCCGGATAGCCAGAATCGACATCGGCCAGCCAGCCCATGCCGGCGGAGTGATGGTTCAGGCCCGTCAGCAGAGCGGCGCGAGTACAGGAACACATGGCCGTGGTCCTGAAATTCACATAGCGCAGGCCGCCCTTGGCCAGGGCGTCGATGTGGGGGGTAGAGACCTCGCCGCCATAGCAGCCCAGATCCGCAAAGCCGACATCATCGAGAATGATCACCACCACATTGGGCGCGCCCTTGGGGGCCACGACCTCGTCCGACGCGGCGGGACGGGAGTCTTTGAAGGTCTTGCCGATCTTGGCGGCTTGGCCAGGTGGCAAGGCCGAGGGGGCAATGAGTGAAGAGGTCGCCGACTTGATGGCTGCGCCACCCGCCGCAAGGGCCACCGCCCCGCCAACGCCCGCGCCAGCCCCGAGGAGCAGCGAACGACGGTCGATCTTTGGACGGTCGGATTTGGGTTTATCGTTGTCGGCCATGGCTCACCTCCGGCGCAGCCCGCTCAACAGGGCCGCCTATTCTGTCGCTTATAATTGCACCATGAGTGCCAATAGACAATGGGCACTGCCCGCTCCGACAGTGCCCATCGGGTCGTTGATACACTCTGACTTAAATAAACCGTCGACCGGCGGCAAAGGCCACGACCAACACCGCTTCGGTGACCATCGGCTGGACCATGTCGGGGGTCAGACCGTTGGTGTCCATGACCACGGCGATCACGCGACCGGTCAGGGCCAAGGCGACCAGCAATAGAGGAGCCGTCAGCAGCTTGCCCTGCCCCTTAAAGGCCGCCAAAACCGCCAAAATGCCCACCGCACCAAAGAAGCCGCCCATATCGGCGCGGATCGTCGCCAGACCCAGCGGCCCCATCGCCTGAACGCCAAGCTTCGCCGCAGGGCCAGCCGGATTGAGCCAAATCTGCAACGCGATCAACAGACCCAAAACACCAAGCAGGCCGACGAGGCCTCGCAATACTGTCCGTCCCATAAAGAATCCTCCCATTCCTTCGATTATGGCGTTGAGTATGCCGGGTTCGGCGCTGATCACAATCCTTGTCACGGGTTGGATCTTCCTCGTGCTTCGAGAGGCTCAGCATGAGGAGGTTTGCGCCTTATCATCCGCGTCATTGCGAGGCAATGCGCGCCGAAGCAACCCAGAGGAACATCCCCTGATGTCCGTGTCAGTCTTCT
>CALFYB010000084.1 GCA_937952995.1 uncultured Caulobacteraceae bacterium | reverse complement strand
CCGATCTAGTGATTGATGTGATCAAGGAACAAGCTAAAGTGAAGTGGCAGCAAGGCGATGTGGGCTTGGAGTTGGTTCAGGGTTTGGGGCGTCAAACCTAGCCAAGTCAGTTGCGACACGCGTTGAGGCATTAACAACATATCCGCTGGAGTCCCTTGACTCGCAGTACCGGGCTGTGTGGCCTGCAGGTTTTTCAGCATCCGCTGGAGTTGGTCTTGCGGCAGACCCAAGGCATCAAACAAACGCTCGAAGGCCAGCTGCATGACTGGCTCGATCTTGTCGCCGTTGAGCAAGCCCATGACATTGAGCCTAGATTGCAAGTCGGTGATTTGGCCCGACAAAAACACCTGCTCGGCCAAGCCATCGCAGCAGGCTGAGATAGCTACAGTGCCGTCAAAGCCCTGCCAGGCCAGCATTGCTCTCCCCACCCCCGCCAATCCCAAGGCCGGAATGGTTCACATAAAGGGCGGGACCTTCAGCATGGGAGCCGCCGCCGTCCATAGTGAAGAAGGCCCTCCGGCCAAGGCCAAGGTCGCCAGCTTCTGGATCGATCAGACCGAGGTCACCAACGCCGCCTTTGCAAAGTTCGTCGCGGCGACCGGCTATGTCACCCTGTCCGAGCGCCCCTTGGACCCCAAGCTCTATCCGCAACTCAGCGGGGACCAGCTCAAGCCCTCATCCCTCGTCTTTGTTGGCATGCTGAGCGGTACTGATCGCAGCAATCCAGCCGCCTGGTGGAGCGTCATTCAGGGGGCCGATTGGCGTCACCCTCTTGGCCCTAAAAGCTCGATCAAAGGCATGGATCACTGGCCGGTGGTTCACATCGCCTATGAAGACGCCCTCGCCTACGCCAAATGGCTCGGCCGCGATCTGCCCACAGAGGCGGAATGGGAATATGCCGCGCGCGGCGGCCTCGAAGGCAAACGCTATGACTGGGGTGACGCGCCCCAAACCGCTGCCAAGCCGTTAGCCAACAGCTGGCAAGGGGTGTTCCCCATCGTTGACAGTGGCGAAGATGGCTACAAGGCGCGCACCGCCTCGGTCGGATGCTACCCCGCCAATGGCTTTGGTCTCTTTGATATGAGCGGCAATGTCTGGGAATGGACCAAGGACTGGTACCGGCCCGGCCTTTCACCGAACCCCGTCGATGGCCCCCCGATGGACATGGCCTTTGACCCCGCCGACCAGACCGTGCCCAAGCACGTGGTCAAGGGCGGATCATTTCTGTGTTCGGACGATTACTGCTATCGCTATCGCCCCGCCGCTAGAAGCGCGGGACCCAGCGACAGCGGGGCGTCCCATACGGGTTTTCGGACGATTTTGCGGGACTAGGACCAGACAATATATTGACATTACGAGTGCCGTAATATACCCATGAGTCTTCCTCAGTATGAAGGCGCTTGAGCGAATGTCCAAACGATCCTTGATCATCCTCGGTGCCATCCTCGTCCTACTTGGCGGCGGCTTTCTTCTGCGCGGCCAGATCGCCGTCGCCATGATGGAGCGGGTGTTGGTCAAGACGCTGGCCTCTGATCCTATCGATGCCCTGCCCGATGGCTTGCATGTCGGCCTTTGCGGCGCAGGCTCGCCCCTGCCGGATGCGGATCGCGCAGGCCCCTGCGTGGCGGTCATTGCTGGTAAGAAGCTGTTTGTGGTCGATATTGGCGATGGGGCGACGCGCAATCTTAGCCTGATGAACCTTGCGCCTGCACGGGTGGACGCGGCGTTCCTCACCCATTTCCATTCTGATCACATTGACGGTCTGGGTGGTCTGATGCTTCAGCACTGGGGCGGCTCGGCGCAAAAACCGCTGACGGTCTATGGCCCTCCCGGCGTCGATCAGGTCGTGTTCGGATTCAACACCGCCTATGCCCTCGACCGCGGCTACCGCATCGCCCACCATGGCCCCAAGGTCATGCCGCCAGAGGGTTCGGGCGGCGAGGCGCTCCCCTTCCCCATCGATGCAGCCCATCCCGAAGCCCTGATTATCGACGAGCCTGACCTCAAGGTCCGCGCCTTCCTTGTCGACCACAGCCCCGTCGAACCGGCTGTCGGCTATATCTTTGAATATAAGGGCCGCAAGGTCGTGATCAGCGGCGACACCAAGCCCTCGGCTAACGTCCAGACCGCCGCCAAAGACGCCGACATTCTGATCCATGAGGCCCTATCGCCTGAGTTGGTCTTGATGATGCAAAAGAGTGCCACCAAGGCCGGTCGTCCGAACCTCGCCGCGATCCTGCATGACATTCCCGGCTATCACACCAGCCCCGAACAGGCCGCGACCATCGCTCAAAAGGCGGGCGTGAAGATGCTTCTTCTTGATCATATTGTTCCCCCCTTGCGGCTGAAGGCGCTAGAAGGTCCGTTTTTGGGCAAGGCCCGCCAGATTTTCCATGGCCGCTTGGTCATCGGAACGGACGGCGATTTCTTCACCCTGCCCGCCAATTCAAGCGCCATCAAAAAGACCAACCGCCTATGACTTCCATTCCCACCCACGAGCCTATCGCCCAAGATGCGCCCCGCGCGCTGATCGAACCCGCTCAGGCTGACGGCCGTCGTCAACGGTCAGTGGATAGCCGTGCCCGCATTGTGCAGGCCTTGCTGGATCTGGTCGGAGAAGGTGAAATTTCTCCGAGCGCAGAACAGGTCGCCCTGCGTGCTCAGGTCGGTCTGCGCAGTGTCTTTCGTCACTTCAAGGATATGGACAGCCTCTATAGCGAGATGTCGCAGGTCATTGAGGCTGAGATCGTCAAGACCTTCTACCGGCCCCATGTTGGCGAGACGGTGGCAGAGCGGCTCACCGACCTGATCAGCCGACGCGCCGGACTGTTCGAGCGTATCGCACCGTTCCGCCGCGCCTCGACCACCCTCGCCCACCGATCCAGCTTTCTGGGCAGCGAGCAAAAGCGCATGTCCGCTGGGCTCCGCAAGATCTTGGAAGAGGCCCTGTCGCCAGAAGTGCTGGCGGACAAGGTGACGGTGGACGCCCTCGACCTATTGCTCAGCTTCGACAGCTGGAACCGTCTGCGCCGCGACCAGAACCTCAGCCCAAGCGAAGCCGAAGCGGTCATTGGTGGCGCTGTGGCGAGTGTGATTGGTTAGGGGTTAGAGGCTTTAGATTTCCCGCGCCTGCCGCCGGTATCTTACGGCATCAGGTTCAATGTGTCTGGCAGTCCTATCCACGCGACGCGCTTATGATCTGCCGCTGAAACGGTTGGATCATGAAGGTGTGGGCCAACTATTGCCCCTCCAGCGATTCCTGTTTGGTTCGGCATAAAGGACGATTTCCAGAACAGGGTTGTTCCGCATTTTGAACAATATGAACGCACTTGGTCATCTCGAATTCTATATTCCGAGAGATCACCTCGAATTTCCAATATCTGTTCATCTGGAAAATAGATATTCCATCCAAAGGTTGACCCTGTGCGTTGCTTACAATTGTTGCAATGACAGATAGCGTTGAGCGTGGGCTCACCAAGCAATTCTATGCTGCTTCCACCACAGCAACAGGTCGCTACTCGTCTCATCGCACCACCAGTCAATGGATCTACCGAACTGGGCATAGGGTCTTATTTCCGCTGGTCATCACCGAGGCAAACCTTCGTCATCATAAAGAAAATCTTGGCTTCGGGCCGCGCTCACGCCCAAGTTCACCTTGT
>CALFYB010000083.1 GCA_937952995.1 uncultured Caulobacteraceae bacterium | reverse complement strand
GATGTCGCCGTTCTTGGGAGAGAGGTTGAGGGTGACGTCATCGCCGACGCGGATGACCGAAGGTTCGGTGACGACCTTGCTTTGACCCTCAAGCATGTCGGTCCCGTCGAGGCTCACCTTGCGACCAGCCTGCTGGACGGTGACGCTGACGCCCATGGCCTCGAGGGCGGCCTGCGCGTTGCTGGCGACGTCGCCGAGCTTGGCGAGAGCGGTGATGTCCTGACGGGTGATTTTGGGGATGGCCGACAGTTCCTTCTGGAACTTCTCGATCTGGATATCCGCGCTCTGCGCCTGGGCGAGCTCCGCCTCGGCGGCCGCCTTTCGCTCGAGCAGTTCGATGCGGTCGATGGCCTGCTGTTCGCGGCGCTTGACCAGCTCGTCGAGGTCGGCGGCGAACCGCACCTCGTCCGCCCCGGCCCGGCGCAGTTGGCCGGCCAGCCGCTCGGTCAGGGGCACCACGGCATGGCGCCAGAACGCGGAATTAGCCTCCTTGAAGTTGGCATAGGTGCTGTCGCCCGGAATGCCGAGCAGAGGCGGTGGCACCCCGAAGGCTAGGGCGATTTCGCGCGCGGCGGCATGTTTGCCATCGATGAAATCCATATCGGCGGGGCTGAGCGACATGGGCTTCCAGTCCAGCCCGCCTTCGAGCAGCAGGGGACGGCCTGCCCCTGCCGCGCCGCTGTGGGTCTCGGTCAGTTCGGCCTTGAGCCGTTCAAACTGCTCGTCAGTCAGCCGCTCCCCGCCGTCGCCGCCGCCATAGACCAGCGCGCCAGAAGGACGGGCGGCATTGTCGAGCAGAGCCTTGTTCCAAGCGCCGGACGCATTGTGCACATCCACCGCAAAGGCCGCCGCCTCGAGGGGCGAAAAGCCGTAATAGTCGTTCAGGGGATTGAGCAGCTTGAGGTGCAGGACCGGCATCCAGCCGTCGCTATTGCGGGTTAGTCTGAGATTTCGTCCGTCTACGGAATAGTCATAGGCCTCGGGCCAGCCGCGCACGCCCGGCACGACCTTCATGCGGTCAGACCGCAGGGCAAAAAGCTCAAGCGGGCGACCCTGATCGTCCTGCACCGCCTCCAGATAGCCATTGCCTGCCGTCTGAAGCCCGCCAAAGAAGGCCTCCAGCAGGTCCGGCAGGCCCTGTTCGGTGTTGGGGCGCTCTAGCAGGCGCATCAGGGGATGGTTCGGGCTACGTCGACCGGCTTCGAACACAACTAAGGGCACAGAGGCGGCGGCCTCAGCAATCAGGCGCACACAGCGATAGGCCACCGGATTGCGGGCAAAGCCTTCGCGCGCCAAGGCCTCATAGTTGCGCGGCGTCCATTGCGGACGGCCCGACAGGGTCAAGGCAATCAGCCGCTGAACCTTGCTGTTCTTGGTTTCAGGCACGAGGCCGCGATCACGCCTTGGGGCGCGTTGAAAAAGGGCCATCTCATTCATCCTCTAGATCAGCGGTTCGGCTCAGAGCACCGAAAGTCGTGGCGCGCTGGCACGCCGGTTCAGCAACAGTTCGGACAGGGCCCAGACCAGGGCGTCGGCGCGGTCGGGGCTGTGATCCATCCCCTCGGTGCCCAGCGCCATCAGCTCCTCCTCCAAGGCTCCGAAGGCCCCGCAGTGGGTGATGCGGCCCTGTTCATAGAGGGCAGCGACCGGCTCGGCCCGTGCCCGCTTGCCAAGGCGCGCATGGACCAGACGCACCGGCACGGGACATCCGGCCATGGTCAGGACGGTGCGGACCATGTCGCCGCCCTGATTGGCCTCGGCGACCACGCAAGCGGCGTCGAAATCCTTGGCCGCCTGCACCGCCCGTCCGGCCCAGCCGAGCGGCGAGGCTCCGCTCAAGGTCAGGTCCGCCAGCACATAGCCGCGCTCTTCCAGCCGCCCCGCCACCACCAGCCCGCAGGCATCGCCGCCCGCACTGACCGGAGGATCGACCGCGACAATCACCTGATCCAGATGTTCGGGCCGAGGCCCCCGGGCCCGCAGCAGGTCCTGCGCTCGCCAAAGCGCGCCCTCCAGCCCCTCGACCACCTGTCCATCCAGCTCTTGGGCTGCCAGACGGGTGCCGCCATAGATGGCCTGCAAACCGTCAATGAAGCCGGGGGACAGGTTGGCCCGGTTGGCCAAGGTTCCAGCCCGCGTCACCACCACTCCGTCCTCGGCCATCAGCCTTCGCAGGGCCAAGGTCGGCTTGGGCGTGGTGGTCATGACCAGCCGAGGGTCATCGCCAAGGCGCAGTCCCATTCTCAACATGGCGAGCGTGTCCTCTGCATAGGTCCAGGCGCAATATTCATCGGCCCAGGCCGCGCCGAACTGTGGCCCGCGCAGGCTTTCGGGGTCTTCGGCGGAAAAAGCATAGGCCACTGCGCCGTTGGAAAAGAGCAGCCGCCGACGCGAGCTTTCAAAACGGGGCGCGCCGCCGATCCAGGCGCAGGTGCAAAGTCCAGACAGGCCATCGATCATCACCTCTCGAACATCGTGCAGGGTGGGTCCCACCAGAGCCAGCCGGTCATTGCGCCGGGAGGCGGCGGCCAGCCATTCGGCCCCAGCCCGGGTCTTGCCCGCCCCGCGACCGCCTAGAAAAAGCCAGGTGCGCCAGCCCCCCGGCGGGGCCAATTGCTCAGGGCGGGCCCAGAACGCCCAGTGGCGATCCATCAGCCGCAGGTCGCTCAGGCTCAGATTGGCCAGCAGTTCGCTTCTGTTCGAAGCTGGCAGAGAGGCGAGCCAATCGGCGCTCCAGATCGGCGCGCAGTCGCTCGATGGCGTCATCGTCGCCCGGCAGTCGTCCCGGTTCATTGTCGTTGTTCACCCTGTCCTCCTGGACCTTCAGGTCGCCTAAGGTCTCGGCGGTCTTGGCTAGGGCCGCGATCATCTTGGCCACCCGTTCCGCCGTCACATGGTCCGCGCCGGGGGCCAGAGCCTCCACCGCCTCAATCTGATCCTTCAGCATCCGAGCCAGCCTTTTGCTGTTGCCGTCGGACCGTTCGGTTTTGCGTCGTCTCGTCATGAGCCAAGGATGGGGCCCTCACAGGGGTGGGGGCAGAACTTTATTTCTGACTGTTGTTTTGATTGGGGGTTCGGGGATTTGGAGGGGGGATGGGGAGGTGCTGCGTCATTGCGAGGCGTGAAGCGCCGAAGCAACCCAGGGGACCATCCGCTCGGGTTCGTGTCAGCCCCCTGGGTTGCTTCGCTGCGCTCGCAATGACGCGGCAAGAGAACAAAGCCCTTTCCCCCCTTGAGGGGGAGAGGGTTGGGAGTGGGGGGGCATCCCCTGCCTTCCCGCCGGAGTGAAAAGATCTGGATCCCCGCCTTCGCGGGGAACACGGGTGTTGGGGTAGGGGGTCTTTACCCGTCGTAGGTGTCGTCGCCGTGATCGATCAGAAAATCGGGGGCGGGGAAATCGAGGGCGTCTTCGGTGCGGGTCAAGAAGGATTCGCTGATGGTTTTGCCGCGAATACTGACGCCCGCCTTATGGACGCTTTCGGGGTCGCCGGTGATTAAGGGGTGCCAGTCGGGCAGGCCCTTATCTTCGCTCAAGCGCCGATAGGCGCAACTGAACGGCATCCAAGACAGGTCATCAATATTATTCGGGGTGAGTTTAACGCAATCAGGCACAAATTTTTGGCGGTTATCGTAATCGCTGCAACGACAGTTATCGCCGTCGAACAGCTTGCAGGCCACCCGGGTCGGGGTCACCTCGCCCGTCGTCTCTTCCTCAAAGCGCACAAGACAGCAAAGACCGCATCCGTCACAGAGGCTTTCCCATTCCGCAACGGTCATTTGTTTTAGGGACTTGTTTTCCCAGAACGGTTTCTTGCTCATCGGCTCAACCCATAATTTGAATTCGCCAAAAATCCAAAATAAAAAATAGCTTTGGTTGTTTTTTGGGAATTACGCATCGAAAAAAAAGATGTGCGCCATTTGAGATTGGCTCCAGACCTTCTAAGAGACCCCGTCGGCGGCGTTTAGCCCGTCCAGACCCGTTTTCCGAAATGATCCTCGGACGACACCATAGACCCCCAAGCCTAGGACATTTCCCTCTGAACGCCCGCGCCCCCATCGTTGCTCTAAAAGACGTCAATCTGGCCGATGGATCGGTCATGCTGTTTGATGGGGTTGATCTGGCCCTCGAAAGCCGCGTGCGCGCCTGTCTGGTCGGTCGCAATGGCGCGGGAAAGTCGACCCTGCTGCGGATGCTGGCGGGCGAGATCTTGCCTGATGCGGGCGTTCGGGTCCTGACGCCCGGCACCAAGATGGTCATTGTGCCGCAA
>CALFYB010000082.1 GCA_937952995.1 uncultured Caulobacteraceae bacterium | reverse complement strand
CTATATCGCCGGTCTGATCCTGCTGGCTGCCGCCCCGTGCACGGCGATGGTCTTTGTCTGGAGCAATCTGACCAAGGGCGAGCCGAACTTCACACTGAGCCAAGTGGCCTTAAACGACACGATCATGGTCGTGGCCTTCGCGCCCATTGTCGGGCTCTTGCTGGGCCTGTCATCGATCACCATTCCTTGGCAGACGCTGGTCCTATCGGTCGGGCTCTATATTGTCGTGCCGGTCATAGCCGCTCAGATCATCCGGGCAGCGCTTCTGCGGTCAGGCGGAGCGGAGGCCTTGAACCGGCTTTTGACCACCCTGCAGCCCGTATCGATCAGCGCCCTGCTGGCCACTCTGGTTTTGCTGTTCGGATTTCAGGGTGAGCAGATATTGCAACAACCCCTGATCATCGCGCTGCTCGCCGTGCCAATCCTGATCCAGGTCTATCTAAATTCCGGCCTTGCCTATTTGCTCAACCGCCTGACCGGAGAGGCCCACTGCGTCGCTGGTCCCTCCGCCCTGATCGGGGCCAGCAATTTCTTCGAACTGGCGGTCGCTGCTGCGATCAGCATCTTTGGCTTCCAGTCGGGCGCGGCCCTCGCCACCGTCGTCGGCGTGCTGATCGAGGTGCCGGTGATGTTGTCCATCGTCGCCATCGTCAATGCCAGCAAGGGCTGGTACGAAAGCGGCGCTGCCGTTCAGCGCCTCGCCGCGCGCCTACCGACCACACCATCCAAGGACTGACACATGAGCGCCGCTGATTTTCCGATCACCATCTTCCACAACCCCGCCTGCGGGACCTCGCGCAATGTCGTGGCGATGGCCAAGGCGGCGGGTTACGAGCCGCAGGTGATTGAATATCTCAAGGCGGGATGGACGAAGGCGCAACTGCGGGAACTTGCCAAAACAGCCGGTGTTCCTTTGCGCGAATTTCTGCGCGATCGCGGTACGCCCGCCGCAGAGCTTGGCCTGCTTGAACCCACCGCTACCGACGAAGCAATCCTCGAAGCGATGGTCGCCCACCCGATCCTCGTCAACCGCCCGATCATGGTCACGCCCAAGGGCACGGCCCTCTGCCGCCCCTCAGAAAAGGCGCTCGACCTGCTCGACAACCAGCCCGATGGCTTCACCAAGGAAGACGGCCAGAAGGTTTGAGCCCCGATAACTCAGGCTCAGGATCATCACAAACGTGCCTAAATCGGCCCCAAACATCCGAGAGATTGAGGAAATCGGCGAAGGCATCTTGAGCGCGACTCTGCCCAAGGAGCGGTGGACCCACGCGGCTCACTGTCTGGCGACGATCTATTTGATCAAGGCGCGGCCCGTCATGGACCTACCCACCGAGATGCCGAGCATTATCCGTCGCTATAATGAAGCCGTAGGCACTGCGAACAGTGACACAGGCGGCTATCACGAGACCCTGACCCAGTTCTATCTGATGGCCGTAAGGGGCTTTCTGGCCCATCAGGCCGAGGCGCTGACATTGGAGGTGGCCACTGCGACGGTGCTCGCATCACCGATAGGTCAGCGCCACTTTCCCTTGACCTACTATTCCCACAACCGGCTCTTCTCGTTAGAGGCGCGGCGTGTTTGGGTGGCGCCGGACCTAAGACCGCTCGATGTCTACGCCCTGTAATCTACCCTGCCCTGAGGCCCTGCCGTGACCGATAATCTCTACAGTCTTTTTCAAGACCGCTTTTTGGCGGCGAGCACCAAGCCGAGCCTGATCGATGCCGAGGGGCATGGCCCGACCTATGGCCAGCTTGATGATCTTTCCGCCCGGTTCGCGGCGGTGCTGCGGGGCTACGGCGTCGAGGCTGGCGACCGGATCGTCGTTCAGGTCGACAAGTCGGTGGGGGCCATGGCGCTCTATCTGGGCTGTCTGCGCGTCGGGGCGATCTTTGTGCCGCTCAATACGGCCTACACCGCCGCCGAGGTCGACTATTTCATCAGCGATAGCGAGCCGCGCCTGTTCGTGACCCGCACCGCGAGGGCTGCCGCCGCTGATCATGTGGTGGTGATGGGCACGACGCCTGACAGCCCGCTCTGGGCCGAGGCTCTGGCCGCACAGCCTGATCCAGCCATCGCACCGCGCACCGCCAGCGATATTGCCGCCATCCTCTATACCTCCGGCACCACCGGACGGTCCAAGGGGGCGATGCTGAGCCACGGCAACCTGACCTCCAATGCGCATGAGTTGAACCGTCTGTGGGGCTTTACGCCCGATGATGTGCTGCTGCATGCCCTGCCGGTGTTCCACGTCCACGGGCTGTTCATCGCGCTGCACACGGCCTTTTTGAGCGCGGCGACCACGATCTTTGTGCCCAGCTTTGACGCCGCGCAGGTCAAGGCCTTGCTGCCCAAGGCGACAGTGCTGATGGGGGTTCCCACCTTCTATACGCGGCTTCTGGCCCTGCCCGACTTTGGCGCGGCGGACTGTGGATCGGTCAGGCTGTTTATCTCGGGCTCAGCCCCCATGCTGGCCGAAACCCATCGCCAGTTCGAGGCCCGCACCGGCCAGATCGTGCTGGAACGATACGGCATGACCGAGGCAGGGATCATCACCTCCAACCCCTTGGACGGCGAGCG
>CALFYB010000081.1 GCA_937952995.1 uncultured Caulobacteraceae bacterium | reverse complement strand
TTTATCTCGACTGGGACTGTTACTACAACAAAGAGCCCTACTACCGCGCCTTCCGCGATCAAGATCCCCGAGACCTGATTGCCGCTGGCGGGTTCAGCCGCGACGCCTATTTCCAATTTGCGGTGCCCCAATATACCTACACGTCGCTGGAGGACTTTAGCGCCGCAGTGAACGCTCCATATGAAATTGGGGGGGATACCGGTCGATTGAGCGCGAGCCTAAATTGGTTTGGCTTTGGGGCTTGGAAGAGCAAAGACCAGGACGAAGTGTGAACCCAATGACTGAGTTACCGCTTGATGCCGCCGGACGCCGTCCTGCTTTTTTCAGCCAAGATGGCGTAGATCAACTGGCCTCAATGGTTTTGGAGCTCGCAACGGAGCTCTGGACCATAAAGGAGAGGCTCTATGTATTGGAGTCGGCTGCTGAGCAGCATGGTTTGCCCCTGCGTGCGGCGATAGAAGGCTGGGCGCCGACGGCGGCAGATGAGAGCGAACTGGCCTCCCAAAGAGCGGCCTTGTTGGGCAACCTGTTTAGAACACTCTGTCGGGATCATCGCCCGGTTGAGGCGAACCCTCTGGCTACGGATCTAACGGCCTAGGGCCTCTCAATTCCAACCTTCCAGACATAAAATAGCCAGCCGGTTAGACCGGTGAGGGGTCAAGATGGACGCGTATTCAGCACTGATTTTTATACATATATTGCTGATGGTCTTTTGGATCGGGACCGACATCGGGGTCTTTATCGCCGGCTTTTTCATGATGGATACGCGGCTGAGCATCCCAGAGCGAAAGGCCTCTATAGGCCTTGGCATGGTGATCGATCGGTTCCCGCGCCTATGCTTCATCTCCATACTGCCCGTGGGTCTGCAACTGGCCATTATGGGCAACCATCTGTCCATTGATCCCATCGCTATGTTTGGGATTTGGGTCGCTGCCTTGATATGGTTGCTCGCAGCCCTTGTGCCCATGATCCGGTCAACCTCACCCAATCTTCCCATGCTGCATCGAGTCGAAAGGGTCATGCAGATTGCAACGATCGTGGGGCTTTCGTGCGGCGGGGTTTGGATGCTGTCTCATACATCCGGTCAGATTTGGCTCGCGATAAAGTTCTTCATGCTGGCGCTGGTTTGCCTGCTCGTCATTTTCCTCGAAAAGGCCTTCACACCCCCGATGCAAGCCTTCGCAGAGATTTGCACCACAGGGTCTACCCCAGACCTCGAGCGCAAACTGCGCCGGGGCATGACCTGGACCTATGTTTGGGTCGTAGGAATCTATCTGGCCGTGCTCGTGGCCGCCTATCTGGGAATTGCTAAGCCCTTCTAAGCCGTATTTTCGCCCGTTTGTTTGGCCGTCTCCGGCAGCAGTATCATCAGGAGGCCGACAATAACCAAGGCTGGTACGATGACGGCTGAAAACCCGATTTGCCAGCCCACTGACTTTACGACCAAGGTCGTCAGCACCGGAAAGGTCATAAAGCCCGCTGAGATACATGCTGTGCCACTCACGGCCGCTGCCGTTGTCCGCAGATGCTCAGGAAAAGACTCCAGCAGGTAGATCAAGAGGATCGCGCTGGCTCCGTAGAAAAACACCGTTGTGGCACCAAAAGCAGCAATGTCTTCGCTGACGGATTTGGGCAGCCAGATTGTACCTAAGAAGGCCACGGCACCAAGCAAAGTCCAAATCAGCGACGTTTTGCGGCGACCGAACACATATTCGCTGACCAACGCCGCACCAATATAGCCAATGATACCAATGCCATAGGACAGACCGACAATATGGGCTGCATCGGCAGAACTATAGCCACGGACCTCATGGAAAAAGGTCGGCATATAGAAGGTCGTACCGCCTACCGCCCCACCATAGAGCAGGAAGGCTAGGCCAAACAGAAGGGTTCTGGCGCGGTAGGGCTTTGCAAATAAGGCAGCGATCGGTGAGGGGCGTGCGGCTTTTGGGGCTTCAACATCCTTTACCTTGCCCGGGATAATGAAGGTGAAAAAGACGGCCACAGGCACAACAGCAAAGGCGATTAGAAACGGCGTGCGCCATCCCGAATGGGCGATGAGGGGGGCTACAAAGGTTGAAGCGACGAACCAACCAAAGGGGTAGGCGCACTGCAAAATAGCGATACTCAGCGCGCGTAGATGGGGAGGGGCCTTAGCAGCTACCATTGCATTGGTAATGGGTGAGAGGGCCGCGCTTAGGCCCGCACTGACGACTCGAAGGACCCCAAAGACTACGGCTGAAGTGGCAATCCCTTGCAAACCAACCAACAGAGCAGAAGCGCCAAGCGTGAAGGGTAGCGTTCGTTTAGCCCCCCATCGATCCGTAAGGACGCCAATAATGATTGTGATGAAGATCCCCGCCGCGAAAGAGGCTGACACCATCAGCCCAATGACCGACAGGTCGATCTTGAACTCGCCCATCAAATCCGGTATTGCGTACCCGAAAAGCGATTGATCCATATTCGCCAGGCCCCAAGCGGCGAACGCGATAGCCAATGTCTTCCACGGCATGCCGGGGCTTGATGTCTTTGGCTCAGGGTTTGCCAGGGTAGTGTCGTCGGTCATAAAACTCTCCGCTCTGATTGGGCACAGAAAATATGATTTCTTTATCCATGCCAAATGAAACTTTGATTTTCGATGTTGAATGCTAAAAGCGTCGCTGCGAGACGAAAAGTCCCCTATCTGATCGAACGCTAGTCCATCATATTATGTAAGCATTGTGAGTAAGGTGAACTTGTCGTGGAGATAAAACAGCTACGCCGATTTTTGGCTGTCGTTGAAACCGGCAGCCTTACAGCGGCTGCTCCGACGGTGGGCCTGACGCAACAGGCGCTCGGTGCCAGCATTAGCAACTTAGAAAAAGAGCTTGGGGTTACGCTGTTGGACCGTGGCCCAGGCGGGGTCACGACGCCGACTTCTTACGGGATGATGCTGGTGGCCCACGCCAAGTCCATCCTCTCGTCGGAAAATCGCGCGCGCGAAGAGTTGCATGCCTTTAGGGATGCGCGCGGCGGAAGCGTTCTCGGCGCCCTCGAGCGCGGCGCGAAGTGCGGCGACTCGCGACCCTGTCGCGGCCACCCCGACGCGGTTTGAGGCCGCCGCGGAAGCAGTGGCCCGCGCCACGAGCGCAGTGCGGCAGGCAGCAGCAGCAACAGCAGCAGCAGCAGCAGCATGCAGGAAGGCGATTCGTGCAAGCTAGCTG
>CALFYB010000080.1 GCA_937952995.1 uncultured Caulobacteraceae bacterium | reverse complement strand
GGCTCATAGCCCATGGCCTGAGGTAGGGTGATGGTTAGGCCCGCATCAGGTGACCCGCCAATACGGGTATAGCCAGCCATCAGTCGGGCGCTTCGGCTGATCAACCGAACATCGGTAGCCATGGCCAAGCCAAGACCCGCGCCTACAGCGACGCCATTAATGCCGCCGACAATGGGCTTGTCGCAGCGCTTACGCATCGACAGTAGGAACTGGCCCACCCAATGGATGTCGTCTAGCTGTGCCGACTGCGCCGTCAGTGGCGAAAACTTCTCCGGAGCCGAGAGGTCCAAACCAGCGCAGAAGGAGTCTCCGCTCCCGGTCAGGGCGATGACCCAGACATTGTCGTCACGCGCCGCCGCTTCGATGGCTTCAACCACACCCCAAGCCAATTGATCGCTAAGGGCATTCTTCTTTTCGGGGCGGTTCAGAAGGATCGTGCGGACATGGCCTGCATCGGTAATTTTCACGTCTGTGGTCATGCTGGGTCGCCCTAGTGAGTTTGAGCTTTCAGGCTCAGAAAAATTGAGGATTTTGTCAATAAATTATATCCAGGCTCGACGGATCCGTTGATCATCCATGCTCGCCCCCCTCTGTGTCTGATCGAAATCGCTCGATCAACGCTACCAAACTATAGATTGTTCTTGGAATTGAGGGGTATGTCATTTTAAGCTGTAGCGACATCAGAATAATAGAAAATACGGGGGATAGGATGATCCGTTCAAGAACGGCGGCGGGCCTTATGACAATCATGGCCATGATCAGCCTATCCAGTTGTCAGACCCCGAATCCCAAAATAGCCTCATCGCCCGCTCAAGTTGGCGACAAAGAAACAGCGGCTTTGAGCCATCCCAATATCGTCATCATCCTTGCCGATGATATGGGCTGGCGCGATGTCGGCTATCACGGCAGTGAAATCAAGACCCCGAACATCGATGGATTGGCCGCCAAGGGCGTGATCCTAGATCGCTACTATGCCCAACCGACCTGCAGCCCTACCCGCTCAGCCCTGATGACGGGTCACGCGCCTATGAGACTGGGCGTGGTTCAGCCCTTGTCCAAAATCGCGCCAACGGGTCTGCCCTTGAGCGAAAAGCTTCTGCCCCAATATCTGAAAGACGCCAACTATCAGACCTTCATGACCGGCAAGTGGCACCTTGGCGGGCGTCAACGCGCCTACCTGCCAAATGCACGCGGGTTCGATCAGTTTTATGGCTATCTTCATGGCGGGATCGGTTATTGGGACCACGTCCATGGCGGCGGATTGGACTGGCAGCGCAACGGCAAGACCCTTCGTGAAGAGGGATATTCCACCAACCTTTTGGCTGATCAGGCCATCAAGCTGGTTCGAGGCCGCGACAGGTCCCGTCCGCTGATGCTCTATGCGGCCTTTGGCGCGCCACACTTGCCAAACGAGGCACCAGAGACTGCCATCGCCCAATATGCAGACATCAAAAATCCTCACAGGCGAACCCACGCGGCCATGGTCTCCGAGTTAGACTCCGCCATCGGTCGGCTTGTCGAAACTCTTAAATCTGAAGGCATGCTCGACAATACGATCATCTGGTTCATGAGCGACAATGGCGGCCTGATCGCCGCCCCTCCGCCATCCTTTACCGTTCTTGGGCAGCAGATTTCCAAGATGGAGGCGGCGGCCGGAACCAAATTGACGCCACGCTTCATGGAGTTTCTGAGGGTCAACAATGTCGAGGGCGGGTCCGATAACCTTCCGCTCAAAGGCGGCAAGGCTAGCGTCTACGAGGGGGCTGCGCGGGTGCCCTCCTTCGTCTATTGGCAGGGCAAGCTTGCCCCCCAGACATCACCCCAGATGATCACAGCGCAGGATGTACTGCCCACCCTGTTGAACGCCGCTGGCCTGAAAGTCCCGCCGCGTCTGGATGGACGCAGCATGTGGCCAGCGCTCACCAAGGCCAAAACCCTACCTGTGTCCGATTATGTCATCCAGGCCAGTAAGGGTCTGGGTCAAGACGAAGCCTATTACCGCTATCCGTGGAAGCTGGTTCGTATCGATGGTGCTGGCGAGACGCTGTACAATGTCGAGCAGGATCCTAGCGAAAAAACCGACCTTGCCCAAAGCCATCCTGAATTGGTCAAACGCTTGTCCGCCGCCCTCACCGCCTTTCCACGAGGCAAGAGCGTGCAGGTATCGATGAAGGATGCGATCCTTGATCCGGACTTCTTCGGCGGAAAAGAGGATCGAGCGCCGTGGGCGGATACGGTTCTAGGACCTCCGCCGTCAGAGGATTGAACAGGTGCCCATAACCTCTAAGGTTATTGTCAGGTCCTAAAGCCTGCCACTAGGCTGTAGGTCTCATAGGGTTGGAGGATAAGGTAATGTTGGCCTTTCGCGTGATGCTCGGTCTGATCTTGATTATCCTTTCGGCCTATACCGGAAAGGTTCTCAGTACAGAGGGCTGGACCCTATTTCAGGTGTTTTTCGGGGACATGGCCAAGCTACAATGGCCTGGACAGTTCAACCTCGACTTCATGTTCATGCTGACCCTGTCGGCGGTGTGGGTCGCGTGGCGCAACAGGTTCAGCCCCAAGGGACTTGGATTAGCAGTTTTGGCCTTTTTCCTCGGGTCCAGCTTTCTCGGCGTTTATCTTCTGATTTTGAGTTTTCAACCCGGCGCGACTGGAAAATCCATTCTAATCGGCGAAGATCAGAAATAGTGATCAACAACCCTTGATCGCAAAGATCTAAGCCGAATTATATCGATAAATAAGACGAACCGTATTTAAGCGCTTTAATATTGACAACTATGGTTCGTCGCGATTTGGATGCGCTTAACAGAGGCGTATTCCAATTATGAACCAACCGTCGAACTCCAATCTAGCTCTTTCACCGCAGGCGCTGCGTGACGGTCAAAATCGCCTAAGGGCCAGCTTAGAGTCCCTCAAGGGTCGCCTCATCAGTCCAGAGGCCCTGCTTAAGGGGCAACAACGGGTGCTCGAGTTGGTTGCCCGTAATGCATCGCTCAAAGAAACACTGTCGGAAATTGCGCGGCTGGCCGAGGAAGCCTTTCCCGACATGTCGGCCTCTATCCTCTATTTCGATCCAGATAACCAAGTTCTTCGTGCGGGTGGCTATGGCCGCCTGCCAAACTCTTTCTCAGAAGCTGTTGAAGGCATGGTTCCCGGGCCCAATATGGGCAGCTGCGGAACCTGCGCCTACACGCGTGAACCGATCATCAGCATTGATGTGTTCGAAGACCCCCTGTGGAGCGAATTTGTCGGCCTGTGCAAGGAATATGACATTCGCTCCGCATGGTCGACGCCCCTGATTGATGGGCGGGACGGCTCCCTGTTGGGCGTGTTCGGTATGTACTATCCAACAGTCTGGTCGTCAGAGCGGGCGATAGACATCTCGTTCGCGCAAGATTTCCACCAGCTCGCGACCATCGCAGCCGAGCGCCATCGTGACGAGGAACGGTCTCGATATTTAGCAACCCATGACGTTCACACAGGCCTTGGCAACCGCAACCTTCTGGCAGAGCAAGGCGACGCGATCGTCAATCGCGCCGTTTCCACACAGTCTCCCCTCACCTTGGCCTTTATCGATCTTGATCGGTTTAAGCCGCTGCGGCAGCAGTTTGGCCACGCTCAAAGCGACGTGATTTTTGCGCAGATTGCGAAGCGGATTCGCGATCGCTTGACCTGCGCGGATCTCTTGATCCGTTTTGACGGCGATGAGTTCGTGGCGCTCCTTCCCATGCCGATCGCCGAGGCCAAAGCCCTGATGGAAGACCTGGCTAAGGATATGGCCGAGGGTTTCGAGATGGCCGAACTCAACCTTCAAATCACGTTCTCCTGCGGTCTATCGACCTATGACAGTGACGCAAGCGACTTGGAGACCATCATCGTCATGGCCGACGAGGCCACGCGCGTAGCCAAGCAGTTGGGTGGCGACACGATCATTATTGCCGACCAAACCCTTTCGACCCGCGCAAAGGGGCGAAGGCAAATCCGCAAGCTGCTTGAAGATGCACTCGAAACCGATGCAATTCAGCCTTTTTATCAACCCATCATGAACCTCACCACAGGCAGGGTTAAGGGCTTTGAAGCCCTGATGCGGATCACGGATGAAAAGCTCAAAGTTGTTCCCATTCAAGATCTTATCGCTGCTGCCGAAGAAACAGGTCAGATTCACAGAATTGGTCTGAAGATGTTTGAAGCGGCCTGTAAAGCGGTCGCTGATCCTAAAGATCCCCTCAGCGGGCTTTCGGTCAATGTGAACATTTCAGTGGCGCAACTGTTAAAGGTCGGAACGACAGAGCGGATTATCGAGAGCCTCAGCCGGATCGGGGCGGACCCATCGCGGCTTTGCCTGGAACTCACTGAAAGCCAGTGGCTAGATGGAGAGGGCGCAGGCCGCCGCTCCCTCATGGAATTGCATGAAGCGGGTCTAAAGCTCGCCCTTGATGACTTTGGGACCGGTTATGCATCCCTGAACTATCTCAGATCCCTGCCCTTCGACGTCATCAAGGTCGATCAGAGCTTTGTGAAACTCATCGGCCAAGACCGCCAAGCCGACGCCTTATGTGAGACCGTACTCGCTCTAGGCAAGGCCTGTGGCCTGGGTGTTGTCGCCGAAGGGGTCGAGACGCCGGACCAACTCAAGATCCTCAAAGAGATGGGATTTGAGCTTGGACAGGGTTATCTCTGGGCGCGGGCCATGCAGGTAGATGTCGCCTCCAAATGGGTCTCCGAAAACTTCAACTAGGCCCCAGCTCGTCCTGAACGCGAATATATCGCGTTCAGGCGCATTGAGTGAACCTAACTCTATTTCAGCACCGTCTGAGGCATGCCGCTGATTTCAACGCGGTATTTCTTACGCAGATCCGCTAAAAACGTTGCATTGCGAGCCTTGCGGGCCTGATCCTGATAGGCCGCCAAGACATCGGACCGCACATCATCGAGCGTTGGCGTCTTAGCACTGATGCGGGAGTCCACCTTAATCAGGTGATAGCCATAGGCCGAAGCGATGGGACCAGACCATTGGTTCAGGGGCACCGACAGCAAGGCCGCCGCAAAATCTTGCCCATAGTCCTTGTTGATATCCGTCAGGCTGGCATCGCTATAGGTCTGGGGAAGCAAGAATGGCTCACCGAGCGCCTCATCCTGACCTGAAGCAACCTTGCCAAGCGCTTCCTTGGCGCGGGCTAGGGCCTGATCCTTGCCGCGATCTGAATTGAAAAATTGGTGACGGAAGGTGACGCGAGGCGGTGCTTGGTAGTCCGCCTTGGTCTTTTCAAAGAACGCCTTCAGCGCCGCTTCGTCCGGCTCCGGCAAATTGGCCGTGTCCTCGCTGGCGAAGGTCATCTTCTGAGCCAACCGTCGACGGATGATCATGTCATCCTTGTCGAGCCCGAGACGAAGGGCCTCGCGCGCCAAGACCTCTTCGTCCACCCGCTCGTGGATGATGCCCTGTAGTTCCTCATTGGTCGGATCACGCTGCATCTGGGTCGACCAGTAGCCGGCCAACTGACCAAGCTCTTGCGCGTCAATCCGCACGACAGGCCGCTGTAGCGATCGAACCACCTGAATGCCGCCAAAAAGTAGCGCGCCAACCAACAGGAAATGGACGAGCGGTTCTCGCCCAGCCCGCGCTATGAACGCACGAACTGGGCTCTGTTTAGACAATGACTCGGTCACACTGGCCTTTGAGGTCTAGAGACTGGGCGCATACCAGATGGGCGATGACCAGACACGCTCCTGAATGGTCGGAAGCAGCTTGGGATTGGGCGGGGTGCCATTGCGAATTGCATCCCAAGTTGACCAACGGCAAGACGGGTTCTCAAGCACGCGGGCGTAGTAGAAAGCCCGCTGATTAGGCTTGAAGGTCGGGTCGCGCCACAGGGTCTTCATCTCTGCGTCACCCTTGAACTTGGTGGGCTCGCAGTTGCTCAGATCCACCTTTGCACCATTGTCAGGACAGCGGCCCGTCGCAGGATTGATCGCGAGATGATCCGAACAGGCCACGTCGAACACAGCCTCTTTGGCGACGCCATTCTCGACCCAACCCTTGACGATTTGAGCACGCTGAAGGTAGCCCGAATTGGGGTCACGCATCGCCCAGAGGATGAACTGCGGAGCCTTACCCTTTGAAGGCATCAGGTCGCCGCCCATAGGCACGCCACTGCGATAGGCGACCGTCACCAGATCAGAACGCTTCAAGATGTTCTGAGGATAGTCATAGGCGGCAAAGAACCGAACCCGCATACGGGGGCCAGATGTTGCGAAGGTTTCCTTACGGCGCATGGCCGAATAGATCGCGTCACGGCTGTTTTCTTCAGCCCAGACCCCGGCAATACCCGAAGCGCCCCAAGATTTGAACCGCGCGAGACTGCTCGTTTCGTCCTCTTTGACACCCTCCCAAGTCTTACCACCCTCTGGTGGGATCGAGCCGCGCTGCTCAGCCTTGCCATCAACACGGCCAGCCTTGCTGAAATAGTTGCGATCTTCAACAGAGCCGGGCGCCGCATTATGAGTATCGCTGGACCCGATGAAGCCGAACTTGAAGGGGTTAAAGCCCTTGGTATCCTGCATCAGGATGCCAGATTTTAGCGCCTCGCGGACATAGCCGCCGTTGAACTGGGTAATCGGCTTAGTTGTACCGATATAGCTTTCCATGATCTCGAAGTTCGCCCACTCATCATTAGGCGACAGCGACGGATGTGTTTCAGACGTTCCTTTAATCTGAGTAATTTCGGCAATGGGCTCGTTACGCATCCGCAGATCCGCGTATGCCTTATCCATCGACCGACCGTCACGGCGGGTCGGCTCGAACATGATGCCGTCGCTACCATTCATATTATGTGGAATGGCCATCGCCTCGACCCCAGCTTTGCGCCAGGTGTCCATACGCTTCCAGAGATTTTCGGGGTCCAAGGACTCGATAGCCGAATAGGGCAGTTCTGGAACCTTCGCATTCTTGAAGATTACATTGCGATGAAGGTTCTTTCCGTCGGGTGCGGAGGTGAACTCATAACCAACAAAGGTCGTGAAATGGCCGGGATCATTATTACGCTCAGCGGCGTCTTGAACCTCTTTCCAAGCCTTTGCAGTGATCGCCTTATCTTTGAATTCAACCGGCAGGCTGTTTGAGCCCATCGCAGCAATCACGCGCGAAAAGGCCGCGCCGATCTTCACGGGATCGGTGCTGAAAAGGCCTTCGATAATCGGCAATTTGTTAAGCGGACTTTTCGGATTGGCAGCCTCTTGAAGCGCCCCGATATATTCCGAGTGGTCCGTGACCGCGACGAAATCCAATGGTCCACCGGAGAGCCGGATATTAAAGCCGCCGGAATGGCCGATGGTTTCACCCTTGGCAAAGCGATAGGCGTCATCGGGGGACGCGCGAACGTTGAAAATGTAGGCGTCAAAGGACAGCTTGGTGTGAACGTGCAGGTCACCGAAATAGGCGTTCCGCTCGGTGTTATAGCCCGGCAGATGTGCCGAAGCCGCCGCCTTCTTGGCCACAACCGGTGCCTTGGCTGCGGCCGACCCGGTTACCGCAGAGCCTGACCCTGCTGTTGAGCCGGGGAAAGCTGCCAAAACGACAGCCATTGCTGTGAGGCTTCCCGCCGTCGTACGCCATCTGTTGCCCATGGTCTCGTCCCTATAAAATATTGCCCGTCAGGTCTGCGCCTGAAAGCTTCGGGAAACATTGCCCTGCACTGCGGTCGCTGTCAAAGTCGCGACGTAAACAAAGGTGCACTCATAGTGGCTATTTCGAAGTTTTTTGCATGGCTCGCGCCAAAGGTCGCTGGCGACACCATCAAAAGTCGCGCGTCCTTGATAATCGGTTTCGTCCTATGGGTCGTTTTGGCCAGTCCGAGCCTCGCTCATGAGATTCGGCCCGCAGCGCTGCAAATTACCGAAACCACGCCCGGAACCTATGAGGCGGTTTGGAAACAACCGGCCGTCGGCGATATGGCCATTCGTTTGGCCCCTCACCTTTCGAGTGGCAGTCTGGACAAGACCCCCACCTCGCAATCCTTAGAGCCCGGCAAGATCATCAAGCGTTGGTCCGTAAAGGGCGGTGCCCCTTTGGATCAGCAGACCCTAACGATCGAAGGCCTGCCCGAGTCGGTCACTGACGTGTTGGTCAGCATTACCTCATCACAAGGCAAGACGATCAGCGCCGTTCTGCGCCCCTCGGCCTCTTCCATGGTCCTTGGACTGAGCGGACCAAAGGGCGTGTCCACCCCAGCCTATCTGCGCTTAGGGATCGAGCACATCCTGACCGGCTTCGACCACCTGCTATTTGTCTTGGGCCTCCTATTGCTGGTCGGAACCAACTGGAAGATCGTAAAGACCGTGTCGGCCTTTACCCTTGCCCACAGCATCACCTTAGCGCTCGCGGCCTTAGGGCTCGTTCATTTCCCAAGCGCGCTTATTGAAGCCTTGATCGCCCTCAGCATCATCTTTGTCGCCTATGAGCTAATCCCTAGGCGAGACGGCACAACCACGCTCACACGTCAAAAACCTTGGCTTGTGGCTTTCATATTCGGCCTATTCCACGGGCTCGCCTTTGCCAGCACCCTAAGCTCTGTCGGCCTGCCCGCAGGCGGAACGGTACCTGCCCTGCTGCTGTTCAATGTCGGAGTTGAGATCGGGCAGTTGGCCTTTATCGCGGTAGCCATTGGCGTGATCATCGGACTGCGCAAAGTACGGCAATATCTTCCCGCCAGTTACACGGCGGTATCAAACTATGCGCCAGCCTATGTGATCGGGGGACTTGCCAGCTACTGGCTGATCGAGCGGACGATTGCCGCGATTGTGGCCGCCTAGGGCCCAATGCCCAGACGGCTGGAAGCCAGCCGTCTGGGGTCTTTAGGTATTTTGTCTTAGAAGATTTCGAACAGACCGGCGCCGCCTTGGCCGCCACCGATACACATGGTCACAACGCCCCACTTAGCGCCGCGACGACGACCTTCTTGCAGCAGGTGACCGGTGCAGCGTGCGCCAGTCATGCCGAAGGGGTGGCCGATCGCGATAGAGCCGCCATTGACATTGTACTTGGCAGGATCGATGCCGAGCTTGTCACGGCTATAGAGGCACTGCGAAGCAAAGGCTTCGTTCAGTTCCCAAATATCGATGTCATCAACCGTGAGGCCTTGACGCTTCAGCAGCTTTGGCACGGCGAACACAGGACCAATGCCCATTTCGTCAGGCTCGCAACCGGCAGCGGCCCACGACACGAAACGGCCCATAGGCTCAAGACCGCGACGCTCGGCTTCCTTGGCTTCCATCAGCACGACGGCGGCTGCGCCATCGGACAGTTGCGAGGCGTTACCCGCGGTAATGAACTTGCCGGGGCCCTTGACGGGCTGGAGGGCGGCGAGGCCTTCGAGGGTGGTTTCGGGACGGTTGCACTCGTCACGGTCCACGACATAGTCCACCAAGCTCTCTTCCTTGGTTTCCTTATTGACGACCTTCATCTTGGTCGCCATCGGGACGATTTCGTCGGCGAACAGGTTGGCCTTCTGGGCCGCAGCCATCCGGCGCTGAGATTCCAGCGAATATTCGTCCTGATATTCACGGCTCAGGCCGTAACGCTCAGCGACGATGTCGGCCGTGTCGATCATGGCCATGAAGATCGCTGGCGCGATGTTCAGCAGTTCAGGGTCGATGGACTCGCGCGGCATGCCGCCGCCTTGGATCGAGATGCTTTCGACGCCGCCCGCGACGACGCAATCTGCATTGTCACCACGGATGTGGTTCGCAGCCATTGCGATCGACTGAAGGCCCGACGAACAGAAGCGATTGATCGAAACGCCGCCCGTGGTCTTCGGCATGCCAGCCAACAGAGCGGCCAGACGCGCGATGTTCGGCGCAGCGTGGGCATTATTGCCCAGATAGCAGTCTTCGACGAAGTCCGCCTCAACGCCCGAGCGCGCGACAGCGTGCTTGATCGCATGGGCGGCCATCGACATGGGGGCAGTCACATTGAACCCGCCCCGGCCAGCCTTGGCCAGGCCCGTCCGGGCGTAAGAAACGATAACGGCGTCGCGCATAGATCTCTCCTGAGGTTTTTCCCTAGGCGGCCAAACTATGACGGCTCTCCCAAAGTTTGAAGCGGTAATCGCCGCTGGCCCGCAATCAATTTGACGAAAAAGCTATGCCGCAGGGCAACTGTAACCATTTTGGCCACAT
Organism: uncultured Caulobacteraceae bacterium; assembly: GCA_937952995.1. Taxonomy (GTDB): domain Bacteria; phylum Pseudomonadota; class Alphaproteobacteria; order Caulobacterales; family Caulobacteraceae; genus CAISGS01. Next base: position 6,614 of record CALFYB010000080.1, on the reverse strand, counting down.
TGAAAGCGCCTGAAGGGGTCAATCCGCCCTCCCCTGTCAATCGCCAGCCAATCGGCCTAAGTTAGCCCCATGGTCCACCGAGCTCCCATGCGCCGCAAACCTTCCTTACTGGCTATCGCCCTGCCCCTGCTGGCTATGGCGGTGTCGGCTTGTGCAGCCCTGCCTAATGGAGAGGATCAAAAGGCGATTTCCAGCCTCCTTCAGGACCGGAAAGCCGCAGGCATTGGTCCGGGCGACAATGGGCTGGCCGCGTTGATGGCCGCGCCTATGACACTGGATAGCGCCGTGCAGGTTGCCATCGTCAAGAGCCCAAAACTGGCTCTAATCTATGGACAACTCGGCCTCGAACAGGCCGATGTTCTAGAGGCGATAGAGATCGCAAATCCGCGCCTCGGCCTTAGTCATATAAGTGGCGGTGGCGGTAAGACTGACGCGCAAAGCCTGACCCTGCCCATCGCGGATCTCATCCTCCTGCCGACGCGCCTAAACTTGGCGCAGCAGGCCAGGGTCCGGGTCCGCTACCAGTTGGCAAGCGCCCTGCTGGATGTGCAGCTGGACGTGGAATCGGCTTGGTATCAGGCCGTAGCCGCAGAGCAGGCCGCGCAGATGAAGAGCGCTGTTGCCTCAGCCCTGAAGACGTCTGCTGACTTGGCCGAGCGCTATTTCAACGCAGGCAATATAACCGAGTTAGACCTCAATCATCAGCAGGCCGCCGCCAGCCAAGCCTTAATCGCCGCCCAACAGGCCGCCGTGAGCGCAAAGGCTGCGCGAGCCAACCTTGATAATCTGATCGGCCTACGCCCTACTGATCACGCGTGGCCGCTCAGCCCAGCCCTACCTCTGCCGACCGAAAGCGATGACAGCCTCGATGACCTTCAAGCGTTGGCCTTAACCCACAACCTGTCCCTGATGGCTGCTGACCAAGACCTCTTGATTTGGAACCAGGTGACTGCGACGCGCCACGCAACCCAATGGCTCGGCGAGACCGCGCTTGGACTGGACCGGGAGCGGGATCGTGATGGCACCCAATCTCGTGGCCCCAGCCTTGAGATCGAATTGCCGATCTTCAATCACGGACAGGCGAAGACCGCGCGCTTTGTCGCCAAGCGCGATCTGGCCAAGGCTCAAAGCGCGCAGATAAGATTGAACCTAAGCCAGCAAATCGCCGCAAGGGCCGATGAATTGCAGCGCCGCCGCCAAGTCGTCGCCCTGCACAGTCACGACCTGATCCCACAACGCCAAACCATCGTGGCCCGCAGTCAAGAGCAGCAGAACTATATGCTTCTTGGAGTCTTCGGGCTGATTGAGGCCAAAACTCGGGAATATGAGGCCTACGAAGGCTATATCGAGGCTGTTCGCGATTTTTGGCTCGCGCGGGTGGAGCTGTCCCGTTTGATTGGCACAAGATTGCCCAGCACACCGGCCATCCTCGAGGTGGGCCCCAGCGCGTCCGACATTCTTGGACCATCAACCCCCATGCCGATGGCGATGCACGATCACGAAGGCCAACCATGACCATCAGCCGCCGCGACATTATGCTGGCCACTGGAACCGCTGCCCTCGCCGCGTCGGCCGGACCGGTTAGCCGAGCGAATGCCGCTGATGCGCCATCCGACCGCCGGTTCAAACCCGTCAGGACCCTTAATGGCTGGACCCTGCCATGGCGCATGAAAGACGGTGTCAAAGAGTTTCATCTGGTCGCTGAGGAGATCCAGCACAGCTTCGCGCCCGGCTCAGAGGCGACTTGCTGGGGCTATAATGGCAGCACGCCCGGCCCGACCATCGAGGCAGTCGAGGGCGACCGGGTTCGGATTTTTGTCACCAATCGGCTGAAGGAACATACGACCGTCCATTGGCACGGCCTGATCTTGCCCAACGGCATGGACGGCGTCGGCGGGCTCAATCAGCCGCACATTCAGCCCGGCGAGACCTTTGCCTACGAGTTCACCCTGCGCCAGCATGGCAGCCACATGTACCATCCCCATGCGGACGAGATGACCCAGCTGGCCTATGGCATGATGGGTCTTTTCATCATCCATCCCAAAGCAGGCGAAGCCGTTCCTGTTGATCGAGACTATGCCTTCATCCTGCATAACTGGGCCCTGCATCCCGGGACCTGGCGTCCGGACCCTTCTGTGATGGTCAATTTCGACCTTTGGAGCTTTAACTCCAAGGTCTTCCCGGCCATCGAGCCCTTGGTGGCGAGGACTGGCGAGCGGGTTCGCATTCGGATCGGCAACCTGTCCATGTGGAACCATCCGGTGCATCTGCACGGGGTCGAGTTTGTTGAAACCGGCTCGGACGGCGGACGTTGGCCGCAGTCCCAGTGGCGGCGTGAAGTGACGTCCACGGTCGGTGTCGGTCAGATGCGCGACATAGAGTTCACCGCTGTCCCGGGCGACTGGGCCCTGCATTGCCACATGTCGCACCACACCATGAACGCCATGGGCCACGACATTCCCAACCCGACCGGCGTTGATCAGTCAGGATTGGAAGAGCGGATCCAAAAGATTCTGCCCGGTTATATGGCTATGGGTCAAAACGGTATGGCCGAGCATCAAGAACACACCGACGCGGGTCACCAAGGCCCAGCCAATACCCTGCCCATGATGGCGGGTAAGGGGCCGTTCGGAAATCTTGAGATGGGCGGCATGTTCACGGTCCTAAAGGTTCGTGACGACATCCGACCCGGTGACTTCAGCGATCCCGGCTGGTACGCTCCGCCCAAGGGCACGGTTGCCAAACGTGTCAGCACAGACCCTGATTTCGGAACGCCTCATCGTAAACCTGCTTAGGATTGGACCTCTGACATGGCCACCCGTTTGAACCGATCCCTCGCTATCCTCGTCATGGCCTCCAGCCTCGTCGCGACCGGCGCTATGGCTCAAGCGGAAAAAGATCCGCATGCGGGTCACGACATGTCCAAGATGCAGATGCCGCCCTCATCCATGGAAGCCAAGCCCGGCATGGCTCATGTCATGGTCATGCCACTTGACGCCTCTACCCCCGCCGACGGTGCCAAGGTGAAGGGTTCTCCGCCAAACCTATCCTTGACCCTGTCACACGCGATGGTCTTCCGCTCAGTTCAGCTTCGTACAGCCGCCGGTCAAAGGGTTCCCTTAAACGCCACCCTACCGACAACGATGGTCAAGACAGTGACCATTCCGGTTCGCACCCTCTCGCCCGGCCAATATATCGTCGAATGGCGTGCTGAAAGCGGCCACGAGATGGTCGGATCCTTCAGCTTTACAGTTGAATAACAAACGGTTGCGGGATCAACCTCTGACGCAGCGGCAAGGCCCTCGGTCATAGGCAGGCGCAACATCCAGCGCCAAACCGCCCTATTGGCAGATGATCTGACCAATTGACGCACCACCTGTTGGGCCATGGCCGTGAGTTAAGGTGGGGCGCAAGGCTGGCCGATGACCCAAGCGCCAGCCTTCACATGCCCGATGCATCTGCAGATAGAGCAGCCCCATCCAGGCTCCTGTCCGATCTGCGGCATGGCGTTGGAACCCAAGACAATAGGCCGAGAAACAGAACCATCCCCAGAGCTGAAAGCGATGATATCACGCTTTTGGCCCTGTCTTGCTCTGACCATGCCGCTGTTCGTAATGGAGATGAGCGGGCACCTATTTGGTCACGCCATGCCCTTATCCCCCCGCCTTTCCAACGGCATTGGACTGGTTCTGAGCACCCCCGTGATTTTCTGGGGTGGGTGGAGTTTTCTGGCTCGGGGATGGCGGTCCTTTCGAACCGGTAAGCTCAATATGTTTAGCCTGATCGCGATGGGGATTGGCCTCTCGTGGGCCTATAGCGTCCTAGCAACCCTTGCACCGCGGCTCTTTCCATCGGCGATCCGCGCAACCGACGGCTCAGTTCCAGTCTATTTCGAGGCGGCGGCGACCATCACCGTTCTGGTACTTCTGGGGCAGGTCTTGGAGCTCAGGGCCCGTGCGCAAACAGCGGGAGCCGTAAAGGCTCTGCTCGATCTGAGCCCAAAAACGGCCCACCGGATCAGCGTTGATGGAACCGAAACCGACATCCCGCTCGGTCATGTCAAGATTGGCGACAGGCTTCAGGTCCGCCCCGGTGAGAAGATACCGGTCGACGGGGTGATCATAGAGGGGCGGGTTTCAATCGATGAGTCATTGCTGACCGGCGAGTCCATGCCCATCACCAAGGGCGTGGGAGACAGGGTCATCGGTGGGAGCCTGAACGCCACCGGTGCCTTCGTGATGACGGCAGACAAGGTGGGCTCCGCCACCTTGCTGGCCCAGATCATAGCCATGGTCGAGCGGGCTCAGCATAGCCGCGCGCCCATTCAGGGTCTCGCCGACAAGGTTTCGGCCCTGTTCGTTCCCGTCGTCATTGGTATCGCCGCATTGTCGGCCTTGGTCTGGGGGTTGGTTGGGCCGGAGCCAAGATTGACCTATGGCTTGATCGCGTCTGTATCCGTCCTGATTGTCGCCTGTCCTTGCGCCCTTGGCCTCGCAACACCGATCTCCATTACCGTAGGGCTCGGACGCGGGGCGTTGGCGGGCATATTGATCAAGGATGCAGACGCGCTGGAACGGCTTGAAAAGGTCGACATGCTCGTCATCGATAAGACTGGCACCCTGACCCAAGGCCGCGCCCAACTCTGCGCCATCAGGACCGTTCCGGGCCTGTCCGAGCAGGATCTTCTACGCATGGCCGCAAGCCTTGAGCAAAAGAGTGAGCACCCAATCGCACGGGCCATCGTCCAAGCTGCGCAGGACCGGAACCTAGATCTTACAAACCCCACGGACTTCAACTCTCCGGTCGGAAAGGGCGTCACCGGCAAGATCGATGGACGGTCAATCTTGATCGGCGGCAGCGCGCTTGTCTTCGATCAAGGCGTGAGTACCCAAGCCTTAGACCAAGAGGCAGAGGCCTTGAGAGCTAATGGTGCAATCGTCGTTTTCGTCTTGTTGGATGGGGTAGTCGCGGGACTGATCGCCGTCGCCGACCCTGTCAAACCCAACAGCCAGAGGGCCATCGAGCAGCTAAGGTCACTGGGCATCGAGATTGTCATGCTCACCGGTGACAACCGCACAACGGCGCTATCCATCGCCAAGCAGGTGGGCATTGAGCAGGTTAAGGCTGAAATATTACCGCAGGATAAGGCTCAAATTATCCTAGACCTACGCAAGGGCGGACGCACAGTTGCCATGATCGGTGACGGGGTCAACGACGCCCCTGCCCTTGCCGCTGCAGATGTTGGCATCGCCATGGGGACGGGATCTGATGTCGCCATCGAGAGCGCCGCTGTGACGCTCCTGAATGGTGACCTTCTCAACCTCGTTCGCGCGCGACGCCTATCGAAGGCCGTTATGCGCAATATTCGGCAAAATCTAGCCTTTGCCTTTGGCTATAATGCCGCTGCGATCCCTCTCGCGGCGGGCCTTTTCTATCCAGCCTTTGGTTGGCTCCTATCCCCCGCAATCGCGGCAGCCGCCATGTCACTGTCATCTGTCAGTGTCATCGCCAATGCGCTGCGACTGCGAGGAACGAAACTCTAGCCGGACAGATTAGATAATCTGACCCAAGCGCGACTGCGTATATTCGCCTTGATCCAGCACGACGGCACCATTGACGATGACCTTATCGATGCCGGTTGCATGGCGGACATAGCGGTTGGCTTCACCGGGGAAGTCGCCGACGAAGATCTCGTCTCCCCGGCCAACCGTCTCCGCATTGAAGATCACCACGTCAGCGGCCTGACCGATCTGGAGTGTGCCGCGTTCGCGAATACCCCAATCCTTGGCGGGTTCACCGGTCATGCGATAGATGGCCCGTTCGAGCGTCATCTTGCCGAAGGTACGCACATAGCGCTCGAGCATATCGGTCGTGTCGCCTGCGCCGCAGAACTGGGTAACGTGGGCCCCTGCGTCTGACGCGCCGATATGGATCAAGGGGTGGTCGAGAATGGTCGAGACAATTTCCGGGTCAGCATGGATCGCGCCGCGGATTTGGAACTCGGTCTTCAATCCGTCCGCCACAGCAATGTCGAGCATCACATCGGCCAAGGACTTGCCGACTTCAGCGGAAATATCCGTCAGCTTGCGACCGAGATATTTCTCGTTCTCGGGCGAATAGACCCGGCCCACAGACATATTGCGCAACAGTGGCAAGATGCGGCGCTCAGCCGCCTCGACCAGAACCGGACGCGCTACAGGGTCGGCGAAACCTGCCAAACGCTGGTCCAAGGGCAACTTCATCAGCATGTCCCAGCGGCGAACCGAATAGAGCATGAACGAGGTTTCAGACAGAATGATGTTGATATCAAAGCTTCGGGGCATGGACTGACCGAAAACCTTAGCCCCACGCTTTTGCTGCTCCTCGAGCTTGTCCAGCGAGCGCTTCCAGTTCTCTGGCGCGACGGGGCTGTAGGTGATCGGGGCGACCGAACAGACCACGCCACTGGCGAGGCTAATATCCCCGAGTTCCTCGATATTGGCCAACTGCTGCTCGATATCGATGAAATAGGGCACGGTCTGAAGGACCCCTCGCCCGCTCTTCGCCATAGCCTTACAGAGCGCTATTTTTTCACGCATATCCGCAAGGCGGCTTGGGACAGGACGACCGTCCTC
>CALFYB010000079.1 GCA_937952995.1 uncultured Caulobacteraceae bacterium | reverse complement strand
CCTTGGGGGAGAGGGTTGGGTGAGGGGGATTCATCCACCCCACCTTCACTGCGTTCCCCGCGAGGGCGGGGGTGTGGATGAGCAACATCCGCGTCATTGCGAGGCGCATCGCGCCGAAGCAACCTAGGGGAACATCCGCTCAGGTCGGTTTCAGCCAACTGGGTTGCTTCGCGGCGCTCGCAAGGACGCGAGCAAAGAAAACAAGGCCCCCTACGTCGCCACGCGCCACTTCCCCCAAGGGAGGAGATTTTGTGTTGTTCGACCTTTCCCCCGTGGGGGAAGTACCGGCGAAGCCGGGGTAGGGGGTTTTCCCTAATCCACCTTCAGATCCGGGCGGCTGGCCAAGAACGCGGCGCGTTCGGCGGGGGTCATGACCTTGCCGGGTTTGCGGCGACTGACCTTTGGTGTTGGCGGCAAGAAGGCGGCAGGTTTGGCGTCCTTGCCCTTAAGGTCGGTCAGGCGGGTCTTGCTGGGCTTGGTCACGGACGAAACATCCTGTTGCGAAGTGTCCAGCATGCCGCCTCGTGGGCCATATGGCTAGCGGTCATTCTGTCGGCTCAAATCGACCGCTCGAGCAACCCCGGCAGATCACGCATATGGACAAAGACCTCAGCCCCAGCTTTGCGCAAAGCCGTCGCAGCGTGAGGCCCTTCGCCCGCATAGCCGAGAACCCGCATCCCCGCCGCCTTGGCCGCCGCAACGCCGGTGACGGAATCTTCGACAACGATGCAGCGTTCGGGGCCCGTGCCCAGGGCCTGCGCCGCATGAAGAAAAAGGCCGGGATCAGGCTTCCAATGACCAACCTCGTAGGCGCTGAAAATGCGGCCCTCGAACCGCGTGTATAGGTCGGTCAAGCCTAGGGCATGGGTCAGCTTGGCCATCGGCCCGTTTGAGGCGACGCAATAGGGCTGGCGGATCAGGTCGAGCGCCTGATGGATGCCCGTAATGGGCTTGAGCTCCTGATCAAAGGCCAGGGTCGTGGCGCGGCGCACCTCGGCGATGAAACCATCGCCCAAGACGCGGCCCGACCGGCGCTCGATCTCCTCGACACAGAGCGCGATCTTGCGGCCGCGAAACACGTCCATGGCCTCATGCACATCCATCACCGCCCCAACCGCCGTGGCGGCCTCGGCCATGACCCGGCAGGCAATGGCTTCGCTGTCGACGAGGACCCCGTCACTGTCGAAGATGATCAGTTCAATCGGATGGGCCATTAGCCCCTCCTCGCCCGCCATTGATCGCGGCTCTGGCCCCAGATGTCGATGGAGATTTCGATCGGGGGCGGCATCCGGTCTTGGCGCAGGATCGTCGAGCCCAAGCGCGCGGCCACGGCCTGAGAGGCGAGATTGGCCGGATCGATACAGTGGATCACCTCGGTCCAGCCCAGATGGTCAAAGACCCAGTCGATGGCCGCTGTCGCCGCCTCGGTCGCATAGCCCTTGCCTTGAAAGGCCGCACCTAAACCCCAACCAACCTCTGTCCCCGGCCAGCCCTCTGGCTGCCAAGGCCCAATGCGTCCGACCCACTGGCCCGTGGCCCGATCCACCACCGTAAAGATGGAAAAACCGGTCATGGCCCAGGCCCCAGCAATGCTCATAAAGCCGCGCCATGCCACGGCACGCGGTTGCACTCCGCCAATATAGCGGGCGGTGGCCTCATCGGCCATCAGCTGGGCATAGGGTTCAAAATCCTCGGCCACAGGGGGACGAAGGATCAGGCGCTCGGTGACCAATGTGGGTCCAAGGTCGCTGGTCGACATCTCAAGGCTCCGCAAAAGAAAAAGGCCGCCAGATCGCTCCGGCGGCCTTGATCATAGGATGGTCGCCCGCCCTTAGGCCAGCGAAGGCTCGATCTCTTTACAGGCCGCGATCAGGCCTTGGACCGAAGCCACCGAAGCGGCGAACATGGCCTTTTCTTCGGCATTGGTTTCGAACTCAACAATGCGCTCAGCGCCGTCCTTGCCGATCACAACCGGCACGCCGACATAGAGCCCGTCCAGACCATATTGACCGGTCAGATAGGCGGCGCAGGGCAGGACGCGCTTCTTGTCCTTGAGGTACGAGGTCGCCATGGCAATGGCGCTTTCAGCCGGGGCATAGAAGGCCGAACCGGTCTTGAGCAAGGCGACAATCTCGCCGCCGCCCTTGCGGGTGCGTTCAACAATGGCGTCCAGTTCGGCTTGGGTCATCCAGCCCTGCTTGACCAGATCGGGAAGGGGCAAGCCACCGACGGTGGAGTGACGCACCATCGGCACCATGTCATCGCCATGGCCGCCAAGGGTCCAAGCCTTGATGTCCTGCACCGAGATGCCGGTCTTTTCGGCGAGGAAATAGGCGAAACGGGCGCTATCGAGCACGCCAGCCATACCCACCACCTTATTGTGCGGCAGGCCCGAAAATTCGCGCAGGGCCCAGACCATGGCGTCGAGCGGGTTGGTGATGCAGATAACGAAGGCGTTCGGGGCGTAGGTCTTGATGCCTTCGCCGACGGCCTTCATGACCTTGAGGTTGATGCCCAGCAGGTCATCGCGGCTCATGCCAGCCTTGCGCGGCACACCGGCGGTGACGATGCAAACATCGGCGCCAGCAATATCGGCATAGTCGTTCGCGCCCTTAAGGATGCTGTCCTTGCCGAACACGGCAGAGGCCTCGGCGATGTCGAGGGACTTGCCCTGGGGCGTGCCTTCGGCAATGTCGAACAGGATGACGTCGCCCAGCTCTTCGCGGGCTGCGATGTGAGCAAGGGTGCCACCGATCATACCGGCGCCAATAAGGGCGATCTTCGCGCGAGCCATCAAGCGTCTCCAAGGTCTAAGGGGGAAGTGAAAAGGTCCCGCGCGGAATAGACCCGGATGGACGACACTGCAAGACCATCAAAGCGGCAAACAGAATAGACGACAGACGATCTGACGCTTAAAAGATGTCCGAACATTTGCGAGGCACCCCATGTCCAAGACCAACCCCGGCCGCTATTTCGAAGACTTCCGTCTGGGTGAGGTTCTAGCCCACGCCACGCCGCGCACCATTACGGCGGGTGATGTCGCGCTCTATACCGCCTTCTACGGTCCGCGCTTTGCCCTGTTCAGCGCCGATAGCTTTGCCCAGAGCTGCGGCCTCGGCCAAAGCCCCGTCGACCCGCTGGTCGTCTTCCATATGGTGTTTGGCAAGACTGTGCCGGATGTGTCGCTCAATGCAGTGGCCAATTTGGGCTATGCCGATGGCCGCTTCCTAGCCCCCGTCCATGCGGGCGATACGGTTTCGTCCAGCTCTGAAGTCATTGGCCTGAAAGAAAACTCCAACCGCAAGACCGGCGTGGTCTATGTCCGCACCACCGGCGTCAATCAGCATGGCACAGCGGTCCTGACCTATGTGCGTTGGGTCATGGTGCGCAAACGCGATGAGGCCGCCGCCATTGCCCAAGAGGCCGTCCCCGCCCTACCCGCCTCAGTCTCCGCTGCCGATCTGGTGATCCCAGCGGGCCTGTCCTTTGCGCACTATGATTTTGCGCTGGCAGGCTCGGCCCACGCCTTTGAGGACTATGAGATCGGCGAGAAGATCGACCATGTCGACGGCATGGCCATCGAAGAGGCCGAGCACCAGATGGCCACGCGGCTCTATCAGAACACGGCCAAGGTTCACTTTAACCAATATGAGCGCGCCAAGGACCCGACGGGCCGCCGCCTCGTCTATGGCGGAGTGGTCATCTCGACGGCTAAGGCCTTGTCGTTCAACGGCTTGGAAAATGCCGGTCTGATCCTTGGCATCAATGGCGGCCGTCACGTGAACCCCTATTTTGCCGGAGCCACCGTCTTTGCCTGGAGCGAGGTGCTCGACCGGGCTGAGATACCGGGCCGTAGCGACATCGGGGCCCTGCGCCTGCGTCTGGTAGCGACCAAGGACCGGCCCTGCAGCGATTTCCCCGATAAGGATAGCGACGGAAAATATCCTCCCGAAGTCATTCTAGATTTCGATTATTGGGCAGCCGTACCGCGTAAGCGCTGAATTGCGCGGTTATTGTCGCGAAAACCACCCAAGGCCATTGCCAACTGACTTTCGCTCCGAAATAGAACGGGGCGGTATTGTCAGTGAGTAACAGATGTCCTTTGTCCTCGATCAGGCGTTCGAAACGACGTCGGTGCTGTTGTGCGACCTAACCCTGTGCGAAGCCCGGCTCCAGTTGGACAGCCAATATGGCTGGATCGTGCTCATTCCCCGTCGGGACGAGATGCGCGAGCTTGAAGACCTGTCGATGGCCGAACGGCTGGTCCTGATGGAAGAGATCGTCTTGACGGGTCAGGCCGTCCGCGCCGTCAGCGATGCTATCGGTCTTCCCACCGAGAAGCTCAATGTCGGGGCCTTGGGCAATGTCACCGCCCAGCTCCATGTCCATGTCGTCAGCCGCCGCAGCGATGATCCGGCTTGGCCCGGTCCGGTTTGGGGTCACGGCACCGCCAAGCCCTATAGTCCTGAGTGGCTTGCCAAGGCCCGGGCTGCGGCCCTAGCCGTCTTTGAAGAGGCAGGCTTTTTCAGCGCTTCATAGTCACCGGGACCTTGCGATTATCATCCCAGAGGTTGCCGGACCATTGGCCGGGACCTGACGGCGTCAGAACGATCTCTGTCGCCCCCTCGCCATCACGCTCATAAAAACTCATTCGCAGGCCGTCCTCGTCCCGATAGATTTCGGCGATGAACCCAGAGCCGCCGAGCGCCGATTGGCGGCGAAGATCGCGCCACGCCCCCTCGACGCCGCCCCTCGGCAGGTCCGCCAACTGAAAGCTGAACAGAGGCTTGCCATCGGCCGTTAGCAGCCGCCATGCGCCCTCTAAGGGACCCTGCATTTGGTCCACCACCGAATAGGATTGGCGTAGCTGTCGGTCGAAAGCCTCCTCCTGAGGCGTCAAGGGGCCGCCGGGGGTCTTGGCCACCTGATCAATGGTGACGGGCTCAGAATCGGGTTCAGCCGGGACGGGCTGGGCACACAGAGACGCAGGCAGGGCCAGCAGGGCCAAACCCATGAAGACTGTTGCCACCCAGCGCTGAACCATGGTTAGGCGGCCGCAGCTTCGGCGATAGCGGCCGCGACGGCGACAAGGCTTTCGGCCTGAACCAGATGTAGCAGTTCCGCCATGCGGCCCTCGACGCGGATCGCGCCCTTGCCTTGATTTTCCGGCAAGGCGAAGGCGGCGATGACGGCCTTAGCCCAGGCGACTTCAGCCTCGGACGGCGAGAAGACGCGGTTGCAAATCTCGACCTGCTTGGGATGGATCAGGGTCTTGCCGTCGAACCCGAAGTCGACGCCCTGCTCGCAGATGGCGGCCAATCCCTCTTCATTGTCGATGTCGTTATAGACGCCGTCCAAAATGGTCAGGCCATAGAGACGCGCCGCTGCGACCGACAGGGACAGGGCGGCATGGAACGGCGCGCGGTCTGGCGTCTGACGCGCGCGCATTTCCTTGGCCAGATCATTGGTGCCCATCACCCATGTGGTCATGCGGCTAGAGGTGCTAGCCTCTGCAATCTGGGGCAGGTTGAACAGGCAGCGGCAGGTCTCGATCATGGCCCAGAGCTGGGTAGTGGCGGGAGCCGAAGCAATGGCGGCATTATAGGCCGCAACATCGCCCGCATCATTGACCTTGGGCACCAAAATGGCATCGGGCCCCGCCGCAGCGGCGGCCGCCAAATCATCAGCGCCCCAAGGCGTATCCAAACCATTACAGCGAATGACCAGCTCGCGCCGCCCAAAGCCGCCCGCCTTGACCGCAGCGACCGCCTGCTCGCGGGCCACTGCCTTAGATTCGGGGGCGACGGCGTCTTCGAGGTCCAAGATCACCACATCGCAAGGCAGGGTCCGGGCCTTGTCGATAGCCTTGGCGTTCGAAGCGGGCATATAGAGGGCGCTACGGCGCGGCTTGGCGGTCTTAGACATCAATCAGGTTCCCTTAAGTCGAACGATGATACGATCAGGCTATTATCAGACGCCTCTTAGCCTCTAAGATAGGCCCATGACCACCCGTTATGACGAGACCGCACTGAACGTTTTAGGGCAAGAGCTATTGCCCTGTTCAAACGCGCCCCTGACTGGATTTTTCCGCAATGGCTGTTGCGAGACCGGACCCGATGATCTGGGGCTCCATACGGTCTGCGCGGTCATGACGGCAGAGTTTCTGGCCTTCAGCAGGCGTGCCGGGAATGATCTCTCGACTCCCAGGCCCGACCTGCATTTTCCCGGACTTAAACCCGGCGATCGTTGGTGCCTCTGTGCGCCGCGCTGGAAAGAGGCGCTCGATGCTGGGGCTGCTCCGGGCGTGGTCCTAGAGGCCACCCACGAAGAGACCTTGGCCATCGTGACCTTGGATGTGCTCAAGGCCTATGCGGTGTCGGCCTAGCCGCGCGAAGGCTTAGCTAGGCCTGATCCCATCAGGCGATGGTCGCGCCGCCATCAACGACGATGTTCTGACCCGTCATGAAAGAGCCTGCCGCCGACGCTAGGAACACGGCAGCACCGGCGATCTCATTTGGCTCACCGATACGGCGCAATGGGCTGCCGCTGGTGGCGCGCTTCAGGGTCTCTGGATTTTCCCACAGAGCCTTGGCGAAGTCGGTGCGGATCAGGCCCGGCGCGATGCAGTTGACCCGGATATTGTCGGGGCCGTACTCGCAGGCGAGGTTGCGGGCCAACTGGAAGTCCGCCGCCTTAGAGATGTTGTAGGCCCCGATCACCGTCGAGCCGCGCAGGCCGCCGATGGACGAGATGATGGTGATCGAGCCATCCTTGCGCTCGGTCATTTCCGGAATCACCATCTGGATCAGCCAGTGATTGGCGATGACGTTGTTTTCCAAGATCTTGCGGAACTGGTCGTCGGCAATCCCGGCCATCGGGCCGTAATAGGGGTTCGACGCGGCGTTGCAGACCAGAATGTCGATCTTGCCAAAGGCCTTGCGGGTCTCGTCGACCAAGCGCTGCAGGTCTTCCTTCGACGAGATGTTGGCGGGCACGGCAATGGCGGCACCCGGATGGGCAGCATTGATCTCGGCAGCCACCTCTTCACAAGGTCCAGCCTTGCGCGAGGAAATCACCACCTTGGCCCCATGGTCGGCCATGCGCTCGGCTACCGCCCGGCCAATGCCGCGCGAGGAGCCCGTGATAATGGCGACCTTACCGGTCAGATCGAAGAGGTTCATGGCGCGTTCCCTAATGAGATTTATGTTTTCAAACAGATGTTAGAGCCAGCTTGGCGGCAGCCTAGCGACAGGTCAAGTCAGAGCCGCCAAGTCCAAGCGGTCAGGCCTCGGTGCTCAGCCGCGCCTCGACCGCCGCAAGGGCCGTGCGGGCCACGTCGCCCATCATCGGCGTAATCTTGAAGTCCTTGGGCGTATAGACCCGGCGTACCCCCATCTGCTTGAGCATCATGGCGTCCTGCGGCGGGATAATGCCGCCGACAATCACCGGCACATGGTCCATGCCCTCAAGCCGCATGAGGCGCACAACCTCCTGCACCAGATCCAGATGCGAGCCTGACAGGATCGACAGCCCGATCACATGGGCTCGCGTATCCTTGGCCCTTTGCACGATCTCGGCCGGGGTGGAGCGGATACCATCGTAAAACACCTCCATGCCCACGGCGCGGGCGCGGGTGGCGATCTGTTCGGCCCCGTTGGAGTGACCATCAAGGCCGGGCTTGCCGACGAGGAAGCGCAAGGTTTCGCCAAGCGCCTCGCTGACCCGCGCCACTTCCTTTTGCACCTCGGCCTCATCAGGATCGGTGCCTGAGGACACGACCACCGCCACGCCGGTGGGGCCGCGATATTCGCCAAACACATTGCGCAGGGCATCGGCCCATTCACCTGTGGTCACCCCAGCCTTGGCGGCCGCCAGCGAGGCCGGCATCAGGTTGCGGCCTTCCTTGGCGGCGCTGTCCAGATCGGCGAGGGCAGAGATCACCGCTTCGCCATTGCGGTCAGCCTTCCACTGTTTCAGGCGGCCGATGACCTCGGCCTCAAGGCGCGGATCAACCGTCTCGATGGAGCCCTCACCCGCCGACAGGGGCGAGACCTCAGTTTCAGGATAGCGATTGACGCCGATGACAGTCATGGCCCCGGTCTCGACACCGCGCACGCGGGCGGCGTTGGAGGCGACCAGCTGGCCCTTCATATAGTCGATGGCCGCAGCGGCCCCGCCCATGGCGTCGATCTTAGCCAACTCATCAATGGCTTGGGTCTTCAACTGGGCGACCTTGGCCGCGACCACGTGAGAGCCGTCAAACAGGTCCTCATATTCCAAAAGGTCGGTCTCAAAGGCCAAGACCTGCTGCATGCGCAAGGACCATTGCTGATCCCATGGACGTGGCAGGCCAAGGGCCTCGTTCCACGCCGGCAGCTGCAGGGCGCGGCAGCGAGCGTCCTTCGAAAGGGTCACGGCCAGCGCCTCGATCAGGATGCGATAGACGTTATTTTCCGGCTGCTGCTCGGTCAGGCCCAGCGAATTGACCTGCACGCCATAACGGAACCGACGCGCCTTATCGTCGGTGATGCCATAGCGCTGTTGTAAGAGCTCATCCCAAAGCTCGGTGAAGGCGCGCATCTTGCAAAGCTCGGTGACGAACCGAACCCCGGCATTGACGAAGAAGCTGATGCGCGAGACCACGACGGTGAAGTCCGCCTCTGGCACCTGTCCCCCGGCCTTGACCGCGTCCAGCACCGCCACCGCCGTGGCCAGCGCATAGGCCAGTTCCTGCTCGGGCGTCGCTCCAGCCTCTTGCAGGTGGTAGGAACAGATGTTGGTCGGGTTCCATTTGGGCGTCTCGACATAGGCCCAGGCCACCATGTCGCTGATCACCCTCATCGAGGGGGCGGGCGGATAGATATAGGTCCCGCGCGACAGATATTCCTTCATCAGATCGTTCTGAGTGGTGCCCTGCAGGGCCTTGGGCGACACGCCCTGCTCCTGCGCCAATCCGACATAGAGCGACAAGAGCCACGCCGCCGTCGCATTGATGGTCATGGAGGTATTCATCCGATCAAGCGGGATCTGATCGAACAGGGCACGCATATCGCCCATGTGGCTGACCGGCACCCCGACCTTGCCCACCTCACCGCGCGCCAAAATATGGTCTGGATCATAGCCGGTCTGGGTCGGCAGATCGAAAGCCACCGAAAGGCCCGTCTGACCTTTGGCTAGGTTAGCGCGGTAGAGCGCGTTGGACTTGTCTGCCGTGGAGTGACCAGCATAGGTGCGGATGATCCACGGGGCGTCGGGCGCGTGTTGGAACGGCTTGGCGGACATGTTCGATCATCCTAGTCGGTGGGTTGCAGCGCAATTGTCCGGACTTTATCATTCACCGAGGCCCCGGCAATCCACTGTCTTGCAGTGGCCAGACGACCGCGGCGCACAATTTCTCGTGCTGCGTTGCAAAAAAGCCTCTTGCCAGCCTCGTTAGCTTGTCCCACGGTAATGACCGGACAATTGAGATGGGGTCCCTCTAGGGGCACGGTCTTGCTTGAAACCACCCAAAACAAGCGGGTCAGGGGCTGACTATTGTCGGTAAGCCTTAAGATCCGTGGGGTCACCGCCCAAATCGAGACCACGCCAAGACCGGAACCGTACCATGACCAGCGCCGCGATGACTGCCCCCGCCTTGAAAGACCTGTACGAAATTGGCGAGATTCCGCCCGCCTATCACGTCCCTGCCCGCATGCATGCCTGGGCCATCCGCAAGGAACGCCATGGCCGCCCGAGCAAGGCCATGCAACTCGAAATCGTCGATACCCCGACCATTGGCGAAGACGAGGTTCTGGTTCTCGTCATGGCTGCTGGCGTCAACTACAACGGCGTCTGGGCCGCACTTGGCGAGCCCATCAGCCCTCTAGATGGCCATAAGCAGCCCTATCACATCGCTGGGTCCGACGCCTCGGGCGTGGTCTGGGCGGTCGGCACCAAGGTACGTCGCTGGAAGCCTGGGGACGAGGTGGTCATCCACTGTAACCAAGATGACGGTGACGACGAGGAGTGCAACGGCGGCGATCCGATGTTCTCGACCTCACAACGGATCTGGGGCTATGAGACCCCGGACGGCAGCTTCGCCCAGTTCACGCGGGTGCAATCGCGCCAGTTGATGCCGCGCCCTAAGCACCTGACCTGGGAAGAGAGCGCCTGCTACACCCTGACGCTCGCCACCGCCTACCGCATGCTGTTCGGCCACCGTCCTCACGTTATCCGTCCGGGCGACAATGTCCTGATTTGGGGCGCCTCGGGTGGCCTTGGCGTCTTTGCGACCCAGCTCTGTGCCGTTTCGGGTGCCAATGCCATCGGCGTGGTCTCGTCCGAGGACAAGCGCGATTTCGTCATGTCGATGGGGGCCAAGGCCGTCCTGAACCGCAGCGACTTCAACTGTTGGGGCCAACTGCCCACGGTCAATGGTCCAGAGTTCAACGACTATATGAAAGAGACCCGCAAGTTCGGTAAGGCCCTATGGCAGATCACCGGCGGCAAGGATGTCGACATGGTGTTCGAGCATCCGGGCGAAGCGACCTTCCCGGTCTCGGTGTTCGTGGTCAAGCGCGGCGGCATGGTGGTCATCTGCGCCGGAACCTCCGGCTTCAACCTGACCATGGACGCCCGCTTCCTGTGGATGCGCCAAAAGCGCGTTCAGGGCAGCCACTTCGCCAATCTGGCCCAAGCCTCCGCCGCCAACCAACTGGTCATCGAGCGCCGCATCGATCCTTGCCTCTCGGAAGTGTTCGGCTGGGACGGCATTCCTGACGCCCACGAAAAGATGCTCGATAACAAGCACCTTCCCGGCAATATGGGCGTTCTGGTCAATGCCCAGCGCCCCGGCCTTCGGACCTTGGAAGAGGTTTTGGAAATTTCGAACGAAGGCTAAGGCCTTGATCGATAGAGATTAGGGGGCGTCAAAACCCCTTGATCTTCGCCTATCAGGCCTTGGACCCGAAGGCGTCATTGAGACGTTGAAGCTGGCTCAGCACAGGGTTGGGCTCAGCCACCGTCTCGGCCTCTACATACATGCGCCGGTCCAGATGCAGGACGTGCTCATAGAGCCGTTCGGATCGTTCAAGCAGGCCCACCAAGCCCGTCGGCAAATCGTCGGGCAAAGGTGCCTGAACGCGGTCGGCCGGCTCAGGCGCGAGGCGATATCGCTCGTCGCACGCGTCAGAGGGTGCGATCTCACCGTCGCGCACCGAGCGCTGCACAAGCAGCCAAGAGACCACCTTCATCAGTCGTGTTGTCAGACGCATGCTCTGGGCAGCATAGGCCAGCGCCGTATTGCGCGACAGGAGTTTGGAATCGTGACGTCCACCGCCGTCAAGATAGGCAGCGGCCTCTTCGACCAGATCCATACCCTCGGCAAAGGTCCGGGCGAACAGCTCCGATCGGGTGAAGTCCTTCACCTGACTGGCCCGCCAATCAATGACTGCCGCTGTGCCTAAATCGCTCATTACCGTCCTAGTCTTGCCAAAATCCCGCCGCTCGAAGCGGCAGATGGGACTGTACTCGCAATCTATATGCCAAAATCCGCCTTAAGCGGAGGGGTCATTGGATTTGAAGCTGAACAGGGCATCCGCCGATGAGCGGACATTGGCCTTCTTGGCCATCTGGGCCTCAATGCGGACAATCTCGGCCCTGAGATCGGCTATCCGCGCGGTCAATTCCTCGGCGCTATAGAGCTCTAGGTCCTCGCGCCCCAAGGCCAGCAGGATCTGGCCACGACCTGTGCGAGGTTCTGCAGCGTCATCATTCATGGCCTCATCCTCCCGAAGTCACAGTCGCGCCCTTGGTTTCATGCGCAAGCCCGTCTATCTGTGGACCAACAGATCGCCGATGCAAGCCCATGGGGACATTATGGACGACACTATGATCGCCGTTTCGATTGAAGGCGGCAAGGGCCCGGCCTCGGCCCTCGTCCCTGAACAGCGCCCCATCCCCAAGGCGGGCCCGGGCGAAATCCTGATCAAGACCCGCTCAGCCGGGGTTAATCGCCCGGACCTGTTGCAGCGGATGGGCTTCTATCCGCCGCCTCCCGGCGCGCCCGACATTCTGGGCCTAGAGGCCTCTGGCGAGGTTGTCGCCGTCGGTGAGGGTGTCAGCCGTTGGAAGGTCGGAGACGCGGTCACCGCCCTGCTCGGCGGCGGTGGTTATGCGCAATATTGCGTGGTCGATGGCCGCCACGCCTTGCCCGTGCCCAAAGGACTGGACTTTGTGCAGGCCGCAGCCCTGCCCGAAACGGCGCTAACCGTCTATGTGAACGTCTTCGAACATGGGGCGCTCAAGGCCGGTGAAACCCTGATGATCCACGGAGCCACCTCCGGCATCGGCGTCATGGCCATTCAGATGGCTAAGGCCGCAGGGGCCAAGGTCATTGTCACCGCAAGGAGCGCCGAAAAGGCCGCTCAAGCCCTTGCCTTAGGCGCAGACATTGCCGTCAATTCGTCCTCAGAAGATTTCGTCGCGGTGGCTCAGGCCGCAGGCGGCGTCGATGTCATCTTGGACATGGTCGCCGGTCCCTTCTTTGCCCAAAACATTGAGGCCCTCAACACCGGCGGGCGTCTGGTCCACATCGCCACCCTGTCCGGAGCCAATGTCGAGCTAAACATCATGAAGGTGATGCAAAAGCGTTTGGTCATCACCGGCTCGACCCTTCGCCCGCGAAGTGCCGATGAAAAGGCCCGAATCACTGCCGCTGTCGAAGCGACCGTCTGGCCATGGATCGAGGCGGGCAAGATCAAGGCCGTGGTCGACAAGACCTTCCCCCTCGAACAGGCCGCCGAAGCCCATGCCTATCTCGAGGCCGGAGCCCATGTCGGCAAGGTTATGTTGGTGGTCTAGCCAAGGACGGCGTGAAAGCCGCGACGGGCTCTAGACGGTTCTGGCCGGATCAGGTCATACCCGCTTCGTGACCCCCGAAGCTCGTCTTGATCAAGCCCGTGACACCCTGCGCCGCACCTTTGGGCACGGGGATTTTCGTGGTTTGCAGGCAGGCGTCATCGCCGAGGCCCTCGCCGGACGCAGCGCCTTGGCCGTGCTGCCCACCGGCGGCGGCAAGAGCCTGTGCTATCAGATCCCCAGCATGATCCGGCCCGGCCTCGGCATTGTGGTCTCGCCGCTGATTGCGCTGATGGCCGATCAGGTGGCGGGGCTGCAGCAGTCAGGCGTGGCGGCTGAACGGCTCGATTCAGACACGATGCTGGATGATCGCTCACGGATCTGGCGCCAGATCGAGGCGGGCGAGTTGGACCTGCTTTACATGTCGCCCGAAGGCCTGATGCAGGGCCATATGCTCGATCGTTTGTCACAGGTGCAGATCGCCCTGATCGCAGTCGATGAGGCCCACTGCGTTAGCCAATGGGGCCATGATTTCAGGCCCGAATATCGCACCCTTGGCCGTCTGGCCGAAATCTTTCCAACCGTACCAAGGCTGGCGGTCACCGCCACCGCTGATGCGCGGACCAGAGACGATATCCGCGCTGAGCTACACCTGACCGACGCCGCCGAATTTGTTGACAGTTTCGCCAGACCCGAGCTGGCCCTTAGCGCCGAACGCAAGCGCGGACGCGGACATGAGCGGGTCATCGAGCTGGTCAAGGAACGCCGGGGCCGTGCGGGTGTGGTCTATGCCGGGTCTCGCGAAGGCACGGATCTGTTGGCGCAAAAGCTCTGTGATCAGGGCATTTCCGCCCTCGCCTATCATGCTGGCCTTGACCGCAAGGTCCGTGAAGAACGGCTGACCCGGTTCCTCGACGAGGATGATGCGGTCATGGTCGCGACCATCGCCTTTGGCATGGGCGTCGATAAGCCTGATGTTCGCTTCGTCATCCATGCTGATCCGCCCGCCTCCATCGAGGCCTACTGGCAAGAGATTGGCCGGGCTGGGCGTGACGGTGACCCCGCAGAGGGCATCACCCTCTATGGCTCATCGGACATGGCCTGGGCCCTGCGCCGAAGCCAAGGCCGCGATGTGGATGAGGCGGTCAAGCAGGTGCAGGGGCGCAAGCTGCGCCAGCTCTATGCCATGCTTGACGGTATGGCCTGCCGCGCCGCCGCTGTGCGCCGCTATTTTGGCGAGACCGGGGCCGAGCCCTGCGGCGTCTGCGACCTTTGCCTGTCACCGCCCGTCGGGGTCGATGCCACCGAGGCCGCGCAAAAGGCCCTGTCGGCGGTCCATCGGCTGGGCGGGCGCTATGGCCGAGGCCGGGCCATCGACCATCTGTTGGGCAAGACCAAGGACCCCGATGCCGCCGAGGTCAGCATGACCACCTTTGGCATTGGCAAGGACCTCAGCGCCGTGGCTTGGCGCGATCTGATGGATCAGCTGCTGTTTGAGGGCCTACTGGCCGAAGACCCCAATGATGGCCGCCCCCTCATCCGGCTGGGCGATGCCGAGGGGGTGCGGGCCGTCTATCGCGGCGAGCGGCGCGTGATGTTGCGCAAGTTGGTCGAAGAGGCCCCCTCGCGCGGCGGCAAGACCCGCCAGACACGAATGGGTGGGGCCTCGCTAGAGGTGCCGATCCACGACCGCGCCCTGTTCGAGGCCTTGCGCAACTGGCGAAAGTCAGAGGCCGCGCGCCAGCATGTGCCGCCCTATGTCATTTTCCACGACAGAACTCTGCTGGACATTGCCAGCGGCCGCCCGACCACGCCTACGGCGCTGGCCAAAACCGGCGGCGTCGGCCAAGGCAAGCTCGACCGCTATGGCGAGGCGGTCTTGAAAGTGGTTCGCGATACCGAGTAGTAGGCCTTAGCCCACGAACGCCCGCTCAATGACAAAGTCGCCGGGCTCGGCATTAGAGCCCTCGACCAGACCGTGGGCCTCTAACATCGCCGCCACATCCTTGATCATGGCCATGCTGCCACAGATCATCGCCCGGTCTTCCGACGGATCAAACGTCGTACGGTCCAGGCCAAGGTCACGGAACAGCTCACCGCTGGCGGCGCGATCCGTGATCCGGCCCTGCCGCTCAAAGGGCTCACGGGTAACGGTTGGGTAATAGACAAGCTGGGTCTTGGCCTGCTCGCCGACCAGCTCATCCTCGAAAATGTCCTTCTCGAACAGGTCGCGATAGGCCAGCTCGGCCACCTCGCGCACCGTGTGCACGACAATGACCTGCTCGAAGCGCTCATAGGTTTCCGGATCGCGCGCAACGCTGAGGAACGGGGCAAGGCCGGTGCCGGTGCTGATCAAGAATAGCCGCTTGCCGCCCTTAACCGCGTCAAGCACCAGCGTCCCGGTCGGCTTCTTGCCCATCAAGACCTCGTCGCCGGGCTGGATGTTCAAAAGGTGCGAGGTTAGCGGGCCATCCGGCACCTTGATCGACAGGAACTCGATCTCATCGGCAAAGCCAGGGCTGGCAATGGAATAGGCCCGCAGGATCGGCTTCGGCTCCAGCGCCAGCCCGATCATGATGAACTCGCCCGAGCGAAACCGCAGGCTCGCCGGACGGCTAATGGCAAAGCTGAACAGCCGATCCGTCCAGTGCTTCACCCACAGCACGGTCTGGTGATTATAGGGCGAAGGCTTGGCCTCAGGCGCAGGGGTGGTCATGGACGGTCTTTCGATATCGGGGCCTTAAAGGAGTGAGGCACCGCGCATTATACAACTTTAAATGTCAAAGCCTTGCGCTTAAGAGCCTGTGGCTGTTAACAAAAAACCCGCCAGTCCGGCGGGTTTTTCAACTCTATGGTCCTCGGGGGGAGGTTTTACCCAGCAATTACCCGATACAGTTTGGGCATGGCTAACTTTTCTGGGCAATGGCTGGGGCATATTTGCACTCGCTTTTCCACTACTCCTTTTAGCGCCTCGCTTACTCACTGCGGGAATCATTGCTGGAGCCATCTCTGCAATTACCAGCACAGTCCTGAAAAATCTTTTTGACCTTCCAAGACCAGCAGGTCTGCTGGAAGAAGGCAGCTTTTATCGGATTGGCGAGCCTTTACTCCACAAAGCATTCCCTTCAGGCCATACCTTAACGGCTTTTGCGATTGCCAGCGCCCTTTATTTTGTCTCCAGCCAAAATAAGCGCAACTTTCTATTGCCTCTGTTTCTAGTCGCTGCATTGGTAGGTATATCTCGTAGTGCTGTTGGTGCACATTGGCTTACAGATGTCCTGGGTGGCGCTGGTTTCGGTATTTGGTGTGGCATGTTGGGCGCACTTCTCGCTCAATACGTTCCAGAGACTCAACTGAAACCGAAAAGTATTTGGAGTCACTTCGTTGCCTTGGGTGGTGTTGCCGCCTTATATGCGCACTACACTCAAATCATGGACCTCGAATTAAATCTGCCCTTGCAATACGCTTCTATTGCGATCGTAGCCATTACCTTAATATTTTTTGTTAAAGCGCAATTTAACAATTCACCTAGTCAATCTCACTAAGCCTTTATGTTTAGCTATCGACATGCGTTTCATGCTGGCAGTCATGCTGACATCCTAAAGCACCTTACGCTGATTCATCTTGTGGACTATCTACAAGAAAAGCCTGTTGCACTGACGATGGTCGACACCCATGCTGGCGCTGGTCAGTACGCATTGGATACTGGCTACGCCACACAAAATGCTGAATATGAGTCAGGTATTGCCAAACTATGGCAAGCAAGTGATTTGCCTCAAGCGCTACTCAATTATGTAGGCTTTATTAAACGCTTAAATCAACCATCGAATCCCAAAACAGCCAAACTAGCCCTCTATCCTGGCTCACCT
>CALFYB010000078.1 GCA_937952995.1 uncultured Caulobacteraceae bacterium | reverse complement strand
CGTTGCCCCGTCGCCAAAGGTCGCTCTACCGGCAGCGCCGGCGCCGAAAGCCGCCCCTGCGGCCATCCCGGAGCCGAAGGCCGCCGCCGAAAAGCCGCCCGCAAAGGCGAAGGCAAAGCCTAAGGGCACGGGCGGCGGCGTGAAGTCTCCTCGCGCCAAGGCTCGCGCTCTGGCCAAGACGGCGTCGATCATCCGCTCGCGTCCTGGCGGCGCGCGCACTGGTCCAAAGCCGCCCAAGACCCGCTCGGCCGCGCCAAAGAAGCCAGCCAAGCCAGTCAAGCCAGTTGGGCCGAAGAAGCGTTAGATCTTTTCTGCAAGCCTGTCGGGACGCGGCATCATGTTGATGTCTGCGGTCTCGATGGCCATGGCGCGGATGGCGGGCAGAATATCTTCGACGCGGGTGACCGACCGATAGGCATCTGCGAAGGCCCGAGGGGTCAAGCGCTCCTCCATCGTGTGGGCGATCATGTGGAAGAAGGGCTGCCAATAGCCGTTCTGATCAAAGAAGATGATCGGCTTGCGGTGCAGGTCGAGCCGTCGCCACGACAAAAGCTCCACCACCTCTTCCAAGGTTCCGATCCCGCCCGGCAAGACCACAAAGGCGTCGGACTGCTCGAACATGATCATCTTGCGTTCGTGCATCGAGGTGACGACGATGGTTTCGACCTCGTCATAGAGAATTTCGCGGCTACGCAGAAAATCAGGCATGATGCCTAAGACCTTGCCGCCGTTGGTGTGAGCCGACTTGGCCGTCGCGCCCATCAGACCCACCCCGCCGCCGCCATAGACCAGTCGCAGGTCCTCTTGCGCTAAGATCGCGCCAAAGCGCGCTGCTGCCGCGAGAAAATCGGGATTGGCGGCATTGGACGAACCGCAATAGACACAGACTGATGAAACGGATGCAGGGCTATCAGCGGCCGACATATGATCAGATCTCCAAGCGAGCCGAGCAGTGGGCGTGCGCCCCGCTCGGCTATGATCTATTTATGTCCGGGTTTCGCGCGGACATTGCAAGGCGTCCTTTATGAAGATTGGCTTCCAATGCTTAAGGCCTATCCCTAAGGCCTCTTCCCGCAGTGCGCGTTCCCACGCCTGTTGGGTTGGATTTGGACTTCTGTGCCTTGTTTCAGCCTGTACCCCTAAGGCCAATGACCCAATCGCGCCGGCGGATGTGCAAAGTGCGCAGGTTGGCTATCTACAGGCCCCGCGTCTGACGGCGACAACCCTTTCAGACCGGTCGTTCAGTGTCAGTGGATCGGCTGCAAAGGGCGCTCGGATCCGTCTCTCCAGTCCTGAAGGCCAGGCCTTCGGGACCACAGCAGACGATAGCGGACTTTGGCAGATCGAGGTTCCCCGTAATACCGCCATGGCGCAGCAGGCCACGTTGTTTGGGCTGTCCGAGGACATAGAGGGCCGTATCATTCAGGCTGAATTCTATGTCGCTCTGTTGCCTGACCCCAAGGTTCCTGTCGTCCTTCTAAGGGCTGGTACCGGAGCCCAGACCCTGTCTCAGGGGGCTGCGTTTGCCATTACAACGGCGGACTTTGATGGGGCGGGGGGCATAACTGTTTCGGGTTTTGCCCCTGCTGGAAAGCCGATCAGAGCCAGCGTCAATGACTCCGAAGCCGTTGAGTCATGGGTCAGCCAAGATGGACGTTTTAGTGTTGGCCTGACCCCTTCGGCACCGACGGTTTCGCGCCGAATCCAAATCCTGTCTGGCATTGATCAGCGGACCCTTACCTTAGAGGTTTCCGCCCACAGATTGCCCTCTGGAACCCTTGCCGATACGACGCGGCTGACAGACGGATGGCGTATTGACTGGACGACCCCAAGCGGCGGCATCCAGACCACCTTTGTTCAAAGTCCAACGGTTGGCGTGAAGCCATGATCGGTTCCCTATGAGTTTGCGTATGTCTGCCCCATCCCGCCGCGATGCTGCCCCCGGCGCAATTGCTGAGCGCCGCGCGCAAGTGCCATTGCTGGGCGTGCTCAATGACCTTTGGACGCTTGTTCTTCGGTCCAAGGCCGATCACCTCAAGTCCCGTCTTAGCGTGGCCCTGATCCTGACCATCGGCGGTAAGGCCATCGGTGTGCTGGCCCCGCTGCTGCTGGGCAAGGCGGTCAATCAGCTGGCCAAGGGCCAGAGCTCGGCGGTCGGTGCGCTCTATGCTTTTGTCGGCCTCGCCGTCGGATGGGCGATTATCCGGTTTCTCGCGGCCGCAGCCCCTCAGGCGCGCGACGCGATCTTTACCCCAGTGGCACAGGCAGCGCAGCAGCGGGCGGCGACCGAGACTTTTGCCCATGCCCTCTCCCTGTCGATTGATTTCCACCAGACCAAGCGCACCGGCTCACTGTCGCGCGTTATTGATCGGGGCGCGCGTTCGATTGATTTCCTGCTGCGGACCCTCGTCTTCAATCTCGCCCCGACGGCCCTAGAATTGGTGATGGCGGCGGCGGTGTTGGCCAAGGCCTATGATTGGCGCTTTGCCGTCACAGCGGTGGTGACGGTTGGCATCTATGGCGTCTTGACCTTCAGCATCTCTGATTGGCGCATTGGCCATCGACGCGCCCTGAACGAGGCCGATTCAGAGGCCGCTGGCCGGGCGGTCGACGCGCTGATGAACTATGAAACCGTCAAGACCTTTGGGGCCGAAGCGCGGGCTGCGGCCACCTATGACCGGGCGTTGGCGGGCTATTCGCAGGCCTCGATCAAGGCCAACACGTCGCTTGCCGTCTTGAACGGCGTACAGGCCTTGGTGATGAACCTTGGACTTGGCGTGATGGCCGTGCTGGCCGGTCATGAGGCCATGGCCGGACGGATGGGGCCGGGGGACGTCACCGCATCGATCCTGATCTTGATTGCGCTCTATCAGCCCTTGAACATCCTCGGCTTTGCCTACCGCGAGATCCGCCAATCCTTCATCGACATGGAGGCCATGCTCGAATTGACCCGCCTGAAGCCGGATGTCGCGGATGCAGCCGATGCTGTTGATCTGCCAACCACAGTCGACCGGCGCGGTGGCAGGGTTCAGTTTGAGGCCGTGTCCTATCGCCACGATGCCCGCTCAGAGGGGCTGGTCGATGTGTCGTTTGATGTCGAGCCCGGAACGACCACGGCGTTGGTGGGCCCATCTGGCGCGGGCAAGACCACCTTGGTGCGCCTCGCCCTAAGGCTCATCGATCCACAGGTCGGCGCGGTGCGCTTAGACGGTCTTGACCTTCGCCAGATCAAGCAGGCCTCGCTGCGCCGTGCGGTTGCTCTCGTGCCGCAGGATGTGGCCCTCTTCAATGATAGCGTCCGCAGCAATATCGCCTTTTCACGGCCCGATGCTGATGATGCGGCGGTTTGGGCGGCGGCGGAGGCCGCTGAACTGGGCGATTTCATTCGCGGCTTGCCCGAAGGCATGGCCACGCGGGTGGGTGAGCGCGGCTTGAAACTGTCCGGCGGTGAGCGTCAACGGGTCGGGATCGCCCGCGCCCTGATGGCGGATCCGCGGGTCCTGATCCTTGATGAGGCCACCAGCGCGCTGGATAGCCGCACCGAAGAAGCCATCCAAGCCACACTGCGCCGAGCACGCCAAGGCCGCACCACCTTGGTCGTTGCCCACCGGCTGTCGACCATCGTCGATGCCGACCAGATCATGGTTTTGGATGCCGGACGCGTTGCCGAACAAGGGACGCATAATGAATTGCTGCGCAAAGGCGGGCTCTATGCCGAAATGTGGGCACGGCAGCAAAGCGAAGCCGAAGAAGAAGCCGTCCCTTCGGCATAATCGCGCGCTATCCACAAGCGACTTGGTTTGAAGACAACTGCACTCTGTCACTGACACTTCAGTCACGCTAGGGCGTGGCATGGCCTCCGTCGCTTCATCCCCCACCCCATCTGATGTGTTGCACCGCATTTTCGGCTTTCCCGAATTTCGCGGACAGCAGGAACAGGTCGTATCGCGGGTGCTTGCGAGGCAACGCACCTTGGCCATCATGCCAACGGGAGCAGGCAAGTCATTATGTTACCAATTGCCCGCGGTCATCATGGACGGCACTTGCATTGTCATTTCGCCGCTCATCGCGCTGATGCATGACCAAATGCGCGCGGCTGACGCCGTTGGCATTCGCGCAGCAACATTGACATCGGTGGATGACAACCGCGCAGAAACCATCAGCCGGTTT
>CALFYB010000077.1 GCA_937952995.1 uncultured Caulobacteraceae bacterium | reverse complement strand
CTGGTGCGCGAGGGCGAGGAATTGCTGGCGCGGGCCATGAAAGACAAAGCCGGCGGATCCGATGCCGCCGACGAGCGCGGTGGCCGCAAAGGCGGTGACTCGCATGGCGACAAGCGTCCCGACAAAAATGCCGGCAAAGCTGGCGGCAAACGCGAGCAGCGTTCAGCCGCACGCAGCGGTGGCGCCTCAGACCGCGGCGCTGCACGCTCGCCCATCCAGGCCCTGAAGGCCGCCGTCAAAAAGGCGGCATCGGGCGGACCGCGTAAATCCGGCAAGAAACCCAGGCGCTGAACATGTTCGTGCGCGTCGTGGGTTTTTTGCTTGAAACGGTTTTTTACCTGCTGATGGGTGCTGCCCTGCTGGTGGTCCCAGTGGTGCTCGCCTGCAGCGGCAACTCCTGCAGCCGCCAGGCGGCGAAGGTGGTGCCCGCCCTCGAGAAGGTGAACCCCGAGCTCGCCCTCGACCGAGGCGCCGACCCAGTGGGCCATGTTCACGACGTTGCGGGTGACCTCGACGTTGTAGTCGTAGTCGGCCGGCGACTTGCCGTCGGCCTTCAGCGAGCCGTCCATCATCACCGAGGTGAAGCCATATTGGATGGCGGTGGCGCAGGTGGCCGGGCCATTGCCGTGGTCCTGATGCATGCAGACCGGCAGGTGGGGATAGATCTCGACCAGAGCATCGATCATCCGGGCCAACATGATGTCGTTGGCATAGGACCGCGCGCCGCGGCTAGCTTGGATGATCACCGGCGCATCGACCGCGTCCGCAGCCTCCATGATCGCCAGACCCTGCTCCATATTGTTGATATTGAAGGCAGGAACGCCGTAGTCGTGCTCGGCGGCGTGGT
The DNA here is from genome assembly GCA_937952995.1 of uncultured Caulobacteraceae bacterium. Classification (GTDB taxonomy): domain Bacteria; phylum Pseudomonadota; class Alphaproteobacteria; order Caulobacterales; family Caulobacteraceae; genus CAISGS01. The sequence continues at coordinate 4,607 of CALFYB010000077.1, read as the reverse complement.
CCAGAAGCTGGCGAAGGGTGATGCGGGCCAAGATGTTTCTCCGTCTCTAACTGTGTTCGAAAAGAGCTAGACCTCGAGGGCGGCGACGCCCGGCAAGGTCTTGCCTTCCATCCATTCTAAAAAGGCCCCGCCTGCCGTCGACACGAAGGTCAGATCGGCAGCGACGCCCGCATGATTAAGGGCCGAGACCGTGTCTCCGCCGCCAGCGACGGCAACCAGAGCGCCAGCTTGGGTCAGCCGTGCGGCGGCCTTGGCGGCGGCGACTGTGGCCATGTCGAAGGGCGGCATTTCAAAGACACCGAGCGGACCGTTCCAGATCAGGGTCTTGGAGGCCTCCATCGCCGCAACGAGGCGCGCGACGGATTGGGGGCCAGCATCTAAGATGCGCTCATCGGATTCTACGGCCCCAAGGGCGCGGGTCCGGGCTGGGGCACCGGGCTCCATCTTTTCAGCAACGACAATATCGATGGGCAGCAGCAGTTCACAGCCGCTGGCCGCAGCTAGGGTCATGATCTCACGAGCGGTGTCTGCCAGATCTTTCTCGCAATAGGAGGCCCCAACATCCCAGCCCTGTGCAAACAGGAAGGTGTTGGCCATGCCGCCGCCGATGGCGAGGCGATCAAGCCGGGTGACGAGGTTCTTCAAGAGGTCCAGCTTGGTCGAGACCTTGGAGCCACCGACAATGCCCAGCACCGGACGTTCGGGCTTGCCCAGCGCCTTATCCAGCGCATCCAGTTCGCGGCGCATGGCTTCGCCGGCATAGGCGGGGATCAGGCGCGCGAGCCCTTCCGTCGAGGCGTGGGCGCGGTGAGCCGCCGAGAAGGCGTCATTGACATAGAGATCGCCCAGACGGGCCAGCGCCTTGGCGAAGTCTGGATCATTGGCCTCTTCACCGCTGTGATAGCGTAGATTTTCCAACAGCAGCACATCGCCCGCCTTCATGGCGGCCACTGCGGTCTCAGCCGACTCGCCGATACAGTCATCGGCAAAGGCCACCGGCACCCCCAAAATGGCGGACAGGGGCCCTGCAATGGGCGCTAGGCTCATAGACGCAACGCGCTTGCCCTTGGGGCGATCGAAGTGAGCCAGCAAGACGACCTTGGCCCCGCCGGAGCGGAGCTTTTCAATGGTCGGCAAGGCCGCGCGAAGACGGGTGTCATCGCTGACGGCCCCGTCCTGCATCGGCACATTGAAATCGACGCGCACCAGAGCGCGCTTTTGGGAAAGGTCGGCCTGGTCCAGCGATCGAAACATCAGCGGTCCTTAGAGAAATTTCGCCAGAACCAAGGCGGTGTCGCTCATGCGCGTGGCAAAGCCCCACTCATTGTCATACCAGGTCAGGACCCGGGCCAACTTGCCGTCAATCACTTGGGTCTGCGGCAGGGCCACGGTCGACGAGGCATCAATATGGTTGATGTCGACCGAGACCAGAGGATCGGACGACACGGCCAGAACACCCTTGAGATAGCCATTGGCGGCATCGGTGAGGGCCTTGTTGATCTCTTCCACCGTCACATCGCGGCTGGGGACGATCTTGAGGTCGACCACCGAAACATTGGGGGTGGGAACGCGGATCGAGGAGCCGTCCAGCTTGCCCTTCAGCTTGGGCAGGACCAGACCCACCGCCTTGGCCGCGCCGGTCGAGGTCGGGATCATCGACACCGATGCAGCGCGGGCCCGGTAGAGGTCCTTGTGCATCTGGTCCAGCGAGGGCTGGTCATTGGTGTAGGAGTGGATGGTGGTCATATAGCCGCGCTCGATGCCGCAGAGGGCGTCGAGGACCTGAGCCACGGGGGCAAGGCAGTTGGTGGTGCAGGAGGCATTGGATACGACCAGATCGTCGGCGGTGATCTCGTTGTGATTGACGCCGTAAACGATGGTCTTATCGGCATTGTCGCAAGGCGCGCTGACCAGAACCCGCTTGGCTCCGGCCTCGAGGTGCGCAGCCGCCGCAGCCTTGGTCGTGAAGATGCCGGTACATTCCAGCGCGATGTCTACGCCCAGTTCCTTATGCGGCAGGTCGGCAGGGTTACGGATCGCCGTGACCTTAATCTTGCCGGTACCAACATCGATATAGTCTTCGCCTGAGGTCACGGTGCCTGGGAAGCGGCCATGGACACTGTCATAGCGCAAGAGGTGGGCATTGGTTTCAACCGGGCCCAGATCGTTGATCGCCACGACCTCGATATCTGTGCGTCCATGCTCGATGATCGAGCGCAAGACCAAACGACCGATACGGCCAAAGCCGTTAATGGCGACGCGAACTGCCATGGGAAAATGCTCCTTAAATTCGGCGCAAGCCGACGCAGACCGCAACCGCGATCTCATTTGTAGGCGGTTTTGCGACACCGGGCGGTGAAGTCAAGAGCCCGCGCCTGATGTCCAGCGTTGTCATCAACGCTTGATGTCAGGGGATTGCAATTCGTTGGTTTGGTGTGGCTTTAGAGGCGGCTTTTGGCGGCCTCTGCGACGGCTTCGGCGGTGATGCCGAAGGCCTCATAGAGCTTCTCATAGGGCGCGCTGGCCCCAAAGCTGCTCATGCCGACAAAACCCCCTGATTCGCCGATAAAGCGTTCCCAGCCCATGCGCACGCCCGCCTCGACAGCGACGCGAACCTTGGCCTTGCCGATGACGGCGGCTTGGGTCTTGGCCGACTGGCGGTCGAACAGTTCCCAGCAAGGGGTCGAGACCACCCGCGTGCCAATACCGTCGGCCTGCAAGAGGGCGCGGGCGGCCAAGGCGATGGAGACTTCTGAGCCGGACGCGAACAGGGTGACCTTGGCGTCGCCCAGATCGGAGGCGGCCAGTTCATAGGCCCCTTGAGCCGACAGGTTGCTCACTGAGGCGGTGGTGCGAGCCGCCGGAACCTTCTGGCGTGACAGGGCCATGACGGTGGGCATGGTCTTTTCGACGAGGGCCGCTTGCCAGCATTCGGCGGTCTCCACCGCGTCGGCGGGGCGCATGACCAAGAGGTTTGGCATGGCGCGCAAGGAGGCGACATGCTCGATCGGCTGGTGGGTTGGGCCATCCTCACCCAAACCGATGGAATCGTGGGTCATGACATGGATCACTCGCGTGCCCATCAGGGCCCCAAGCCGGATGGCTGGGCGCGAATAGTCGGAGAAGACCAAGAATGTGCCGGAATAGGGAATGACGCCGCCATGCAGGGCCATACCGTTCATGGCCGCAGCCATACCGAACTCGCGGACGCCATAGTGCACGTAACGGCCCGCATAGTCTGGGCCATCAAAGGGCTGCATGCCCTTGACGATGGTATTGTTGGAGCCCGTCAGGTCCGCCGATCCGCCGATCATTTCTGGGATCGAGGGGATCAGGGCTTCCAGCGCCGAGCCGGAATGGACCCGGGTGGCATTGTTGGGCTTCTCGTCGACCGCCTTGGCGATGTGGGCGCTCAGGGCCTCAAACGCACCAACCGGCAGATCGCCTTTCATGGCGCGGGCTAGGTCGGCGCCCTTGGCCGAGGCCTTGAGGCGGGCTTCCCAAGCCCGGCGCAGCTTGCCGCCGCGCTTGCCGACCTTGCGCCAGGCGTTGGCGATATCTTCGGGCACATCAAAGGGGGCGGCGGTCCAGCCCATCTTGGCCTTGGAGGCAGCGATCTCCGCGTCGTCCAGGGTGCCGTGGGTCTTGGGATTGCCTTCGAAATTGGCCGAGCCCTTGCCGATCAGGGTCTTGGCGGCGATCAGGCTGGGACGATCCTGCTTGACCGCCCATGCCATCGCCCGGCGCAGCGCACCCATATCGTGACCATCAACAGCCTTGGTCGCCCAGCCTGCCGCCTTGAAGCGTGCGATCTGGTCGCCGGATTCAGCCACGCCGACCTTGCCGTCGATGGTGGCGTCATTGTCGTCCCAGATCACGGTCAGCTTGGCCAGCTTCAAGCGCCCAGCCAGCGAGATGGCCTCGTGGCTGACGCCCTCCATCAAACAGCCGTCTCCGGCCATGACCCAAGTGCGGTGGTCAACCAGGTCGTCGCCGTAGCGTGCCGCGAGGCTGCGCTCGGCCATGGCCATGCCGACGGCGGTGGAAATGCCCTGGCCGAGCGGGCCGGTGGTCACCTCGACGCCCGGCGTGTGGCCGTATTCCGGGTGGCCGGCGGTGTTGCTGCCCCACTGACGGAAGTTGCGGATCTGATCCATCGTCACGGCCTTGCTGCCGGTCAGGTGCAGCAGACTGTAGATCAGCATCGAGGCGTGGCCGGCCGACAGCACGAAGCGGTCGCGGTCCGCCCACTTGGGCGCGGCGGGATCATACTTCAGGAACTGGCTGAACAGCACGGTTGCCACATCGGCCATGCCCATCGGCATGCCGGGGTGCCCCGAATTGGCGGCCTCGACCGCATCCATCGCCAGCGCGCGGATGGCGTTTGCCATCGGCGCCAGTACGGCCTGATCCCGTTCCATCACCTAGTCCTGACCTTCGATCCCGCAGCCAATGCCGCGCTGCAACCGCCGATTCGGCAGCGGGCTCTCTTTGGGAGCGGTGCCCCCTAGCGTCAAGGTTGGGGAAAGAGCGGCTTGTCCCGGCTTGCGAGCCTAGGCAATTGTGCTAGCGAACGGGGCGATGACATCGCAGGCGCAGGATTCTCC